>JAITQZ010000114.1 GCA_031288635.1 Candidatus Peribacteria bacterium
GAGCAAAATAATTTGTTGGAGTCCATCATTTCTCGCCTAGAAAATGCTGATACTATTTCCGCAATGGGATGGAATGTCTATGAAAAAGCCAGAGAAGAAATTTTGATTGCACTCCCTGAAAATCTCAGAATCCAAGTAGCTACGAAATTCGCTGATTTTGAAAGTATTGCTGATAATTTGGACTCGGAAGAAAAAAGGGAAAGGTTGAATACTATCTTGGGAGTTATCGTAAATAATGCAGAAAGATATGGCATTGTAGCTGAAGACCTTGATGAATTCTTTGTCCCAGAATTTTGTAAAATATTGGATTATTATGATATCCTCAGTGAAAAGTGCACAATCTCCACCCAATAGGGTCAATAAAGGGTTAATTGACCCTATTTTTTCTTGATTTTTATTCTCATAAGTATATACTTTTCGTGACTTTATCTACTACTCCCTCTTTATGACCTATCAAATCCTCAAACCTAATCTAACAAATATCTCTGCTGAAAGGAAACAATTTTTAGATACAGAAGGGCTGAAGATTTATTTTCAAGAAGGATTAGAAGAAAAATATTCTAATGAAAATTATCTTCCTCGAGAGAAAATTAAATATCACCCCTTACCTTCTCAACTCCTCTCTCATGAAGAACTGTTTTATTTAATTGATAAGTACAGACGAGGGACTCGTTCACCAATCATTACCGAGAATGGGGAATATTTCAAAATTGGAAAGCCAGCTTTTTTAGAGGAATTTTTATATACGATTGATACGGGGTTAGCAGGGACTTTCTTCGGAATGCGTTTTACCGATATGGAAAGAAAAAATTTTCTGCAAAACGGGATTATTGAGGAGGCAGTTTCTTCCAGTCAATTAGAAGGAGCGTTAACAAGTTCTAAAGAAGCAAAAAGACTCATTACTCAGAATAAAAAACCTGTTACTATCAGTGAAAAAATGGTGATAAATAATTACCAAGCGATGCTCTATGTAAGGAAAACGCTGAAAAATCAACCCCTAACGAGAGCGAGTTTACTAGAACTTCAAAATATCATCACCAAAGGCGTTTTAGATGATGAGCAGAAAGTAGGTCGCCGAAGAAAAAACAGTGATAACATTGTCGTCCTGAGTGCAATTACAGGAGAAGTTTATCATATTCCCCCAAAAGAAGAATTTTTACAGCAGGAGATTGACAAACTGATTACCTATGCTAACGATAAGGACGGACAATTCACACATCCCTTCATCAAAGCATCCATTCTCCATTTTTGGATTGCCTATCTTCACCCGTTTTGTGATGGAAACGGAAGAACCGCCAGAGCAATTTTTTATCGATATTTGTGTAAAAAAGGGTATTGGGGATTTGATTATGCTCCTGTCTCCAGAGTAATTAATGATGCTAAGACTCAATATGGGGATATGTTTCTGTATGCAGAACAAGACGGGTTAAATCTGACTTATTTTTTCGTCTATCTCGCAAAAAAGACCAAGCAAGCCTTCAAAGAGTTTCAAGACTATCTTGCCTCCCAGAGAGAAAAACAAAAATCGGGAACAAAAAAGTTTGCAAAATTTAATCTGAATGATAGACAAATCAGACTTTTGAATCATTTTTTATCTCATCCAGATTCATTTACTACGATCACCATCCATAAAAAATATTATGGTATCTCAAAAAACACAGCAAAAGCTGATTTAGAAGAATTAGTAGGATTGGAATTTCTTACCGCCAACAAAAACGGAAGGGTCAAACAATATTACCCAACTGCTACGATAGGGTCAATAAAGGGTCAATAAATGGTCAATTGACCCTATTCGCTGATAAAAATTAGATTCCGCTCCTCATCAACATCAATCGTACCCATTGTCTCAACTCTTGTTTCTCTTCTGGTCTGTCAATTTGGGTCATTATTCCATTGTCCTTAAGTGCTTGAAGAGATTTAGCATAGTAAGGAATTCCTCCAGCATAAGTATTTTGTCGTAATAGTCTGGATAAGATAGTTCCAAATTGAGCTCTAGTAACGATTAAAAGCGGCTGGAAATACTCCATATCCATTCCCATTAAACCGAGGGAACACGCTTTGATTGCATAGTCTTTGATTTCTTCACCCTCCCAAGCATTCGTTCAATCTTTCCAATGACAATGAGCAGGGACTTGTTCGGGTAATGTCCGTCGGAGAACATTCAAAGCATAGTTCACGACCATTTTAGCAAGGTGCCCACGGATGACGGTTCATTTTGGATTGGCTGCTTCAATCGGTTGTAAGGTGGTGATGCCGTTGATGAATGCCCATTGATAAGCAGACATAATTTCATCGTAGGGGTGTTTCATTAATGCGTCCGAATCATTTGATTCATTTCGCGTATCATTCGGATAGTTATTTTCCGTGTCATTCGGACGATTGTTTTGTGTATTATTCGGACGGTTTGACGAACCGTTCCTACTGTTGCATTCACTGTCATAATAACTAGAGCTAAAATCACCATTTGGACAGTAATCCTTTGCAACAGAACTTCCGCCTCCACCGCCCCATCAACCAGAAGGAGAACTTGGAACGGTTGGAGTAGCAGGTATAGACAAAATGGTGAAACCACTTGAAACCCATACACCACCTTGAAAGCCAACCATTAAGGTATGGCTACCAACTGAAAGAGTGTTGAGATGATCGGCTTTCAAGGTAATGAGTGTACTTTCTGCAGTAGCAATATATCCAGAGTTAAGCTCAGCATTATCAACTTTTACAACTCCATTAAATTCTCCGAAATATTTATCTATTCGTAAAGTCAAATTTTCTGTTGTTCAGAGCGTATGAGTATTACCTCCAAGGAAGTAAGCAGTAGGATTGATTTGGTAGTTAAGAATAGACTTTATTGCTTTTGCTCGGAATTCTCAAAGATGTTGATATCCACTACTATTAGGATGTACCTTGTCCGGTAATTCGCTTTGGTTGACCTCAAAATATTCATATGCTCACGTATCTCCTAATACTACTATCTCGTTATCTACAAGTTCGTCAATAACTCTCTGATAAGCAGTAATAAGTTCCAAAGATTCTTGGTCGCGAATTCCAGAAGGGATAACAATATAATTTGGGTAGCTTAGAATAATTTTTTTTATTCCATTAGCTTTTAGAGTTGTAATAATGTTTTCCATATTCGTTTTATAGGTTCATGTGCTGAATTTTACCCCAATTTCTGCATCATTAGCACCTAGCATAATATGCACTATTTCCACTCCACTTGCAGAAAATGCTTCAAGGGCATTTGTCATTATAGGGAGGACTCCATTGTGATTATGATTTTCTACCCAATCTCTCGTGTCAGTATCTCCTACTCATTTATTAATAATCCCCATTCAAAGAAGATTCCCTACCACTTTTGGAGCGGTATTTCCATTGCAATTTCCTCATCAACAAATTCCCTCAGTAATACTATCTCCAATAAATCCAATTATCGTTGAATAAGGTGAAACGAATATTGTATTATCTACATTGTCATCATTACTACTAGCAAGTATTGTTATCTCTCCTGCTCTAGTTGGAGTATATTGTATAGTTGCTGTATAATTATTAGCAGCATTCAACATAATATATTCTAATGAAAAATTCCCATTAGCTCCATTATCTGATAATGTAATAGTTTTTTCTTCATCATCACTAATTGTATATATTATTGTTTCTCCTAGTGAGACTACACTCTTATTTACATTTAATGTTAACCCTTTATTATTTCTATAGATTGTTATATCATCAATCACCGTTTCATTATTATAACTTCCTACTCCCCATTGACCACTGACTTGTAAAACAGGAGTATCATCTATTAGTGATACCGCATTGATTTCATTTCCATTTTTATCATAAACAGTAAATAAAACTTCTGATACCTCATTAGATATTGAATTAATAGATAGTTCTGCGGATATTTGTCCCTCTACAATACTGGTATCAAAATCCGTACTCTCATATGAACTTCCAGAGTGAGTCAGATTATATATACTACAAACACTATTTGGAAACTCTCCATTTGTAATCGGGCACACACGCATTATAATACCTGAGGATGATGAGAAATATACATATGCAATATAATAAGTATCTATTGCTACTGGACCAGTATACCTTCCTATTAACCCATAAGCTTTGATAGGAGTTCATATAACAGGAGTAAAACTTATAGCAATTTTTGGTATAATTAAAATTTTGTGTGGCTATTTTCACAAATATTTCCGCATGACTTTGAGTTTTCTATGCTTTTTTAATCCTCTATGATGTCATAAATTCTCTTTCATATGGCCGAAAGTAGA
>JAITQZ010000033.1 GCA_031288635.1 Candidatus Peribacteria bacterium
TCATAGAGCCATAATTTTTTTTAGGTGTTGTCATGTGGTTATAGGTATAAGAGATAAAGGGTTAGTTATTTCTATCTAATCCCTTTTCTATTTACACACTTTTTTTTATGTTCTCCAAAAATTAGATTTCCTTCATTATCATTCAGTCTATCTATATTATTCCCTAATATTCTATTTACACAAAACTATTTACGTTCCCTCTTTTTTTTATTTTCATATCCTTGCATTATCTTTACTTTTCATCTCACACCAAATGCCCATCAAACCACAATCCATCTCCTCCACAACCACCACAGCTTTTTTTTAAGACAACGTAGAGCCATAATTTTTTTTAGGTGTTGTCATGTGATTATAGGTATAAGAGATAAAGGGTTGGTTATTTCTATCTAATCCCATTCCTATTTACACACTTTTTTTATGTTCTCTAATAAATTGTCACTATCTTGACTTACTCTTATTTAGAAATTGTTTGCGGAACTCCTATATAACTACTCTATAGTTCTCTATTTCGAGAGTTGAGGTATTTCACTACTTCAATAAAGAACATAAAATATAAAATAGCGTGTACGTCTCCAGTATGTGCTTTTGTCGTTAATCACTGCAATATTTGTAATGATAAAATATATCTGAAGACTTGTAATTTGAGAGAGTTTTCATATAATTCAAGTTGCCAGAATTTTTGGAAATCCGAACCTCGAAAACCATCCTACTACTCATTAGAAAAATAATATTCAAAGGATTTACAACGGTCAGATTTATTTTATATCTATTATTTTTCAGAAATGCAAAAAACTTCTACCAAAGAAACGAGCTTTGAAGATCAGCTTTTTAAGTCTGCTGACAAATTGAGAAAAAATATAGATGCCGCAGAATACAAACATGTCGTACTTTGACTAGTTTTTCTTAAATATATTGGTGATGCTTTCCAGATTTTACACGACCAACTTTCCACTGATGCATTAGCAGATCCAGAAGATAGAGATGAATATCTTGCCGAAAATGTTTTTTTTGTCCCTGAAGAAGCAAGACGAACCAATCTCCATCAAAAAGCGAAACTTCCCACCATCGGACAAGATGTAGATAGAGCGATGGAAGCATTAGAAAAAGAAAATCCTGACTTAAAAGGAGTTTTACCGAAAGTTTTTGGAAAATCGAATTTGGATACTACCGCACTTGGTGGATTGATTGATTTGATTTCTAATATGGACATCCAAGCTTTAGGAGAAAACAGTAAAGACCTCTTTGGTCGTGTATATGAATATTTTCTCGGACAGTTTGCAAATGCTGAAGGAAAGAAAGGAGGAGAGTTTTATACTCCCAAAGGTATTGTACAACTCATGGTAGAAATGATAGAACCCTATAAAGGAAGAATTTATGATCCTGCCTGTGGAACGTGAGGAATGTTTATCATGAGTGAAAAATTCGTAGAAAAACATCATGGAAACATCAAAGACATTAGCATTTACGGACAAGAGTCTAATCAGACTACTCGAAGACTTTTCAAAATGAACCTTGCTATCCGCCATATCAACTCAACATTTGTCGCTTGGAATAATGAAGGAAGTTTCCTTAAAGATGCTCACCCAGACCTGAAAGCAGATTTTGTGCTTGCAAATCCCCCGTTCAATCAATCCGAGTGGGGACAAGAACATCTCATAGATGATCCGAGACGAAAATATGGACTCCCTCCAGCAGGAAACGCCAATTTTGCACGAATACAACATATGCTGTATCATCTCGCACCTCACGGAGTAATGGCAACCGTACTCGCTAATGGTTCGCTTTCTTCCAATACCAGTGGAGAAGGAGAAATCAGAAAAAAGTTGATTGAAAATGACCTCGTGGACTGTATCGTAGCTCTGCCTGCTCAACTCTTTTTCAATACCCAAATCCCTGCCTGTATTTGGTTTCTCAGGAGAGAAAAGACAGCCAGAAAAGGAGAAATTCTTTTCATTGATGCAAGAAATAAAGGAGATATGATTAGTCGTGCACAGAAAGCCTTATCAGAAGAAGAGATTATGGAATTAGCGGGGATTTACCACAAGTGGAGGAGAAGTGAACACTACGAAGACATTAAAGGGTTTTGTAAATCTGCAAGTTTTGAGGAAGTGAAGAAAAATGATTTTGTATTGACTCCGTGAAGATATGTTGGGGTAGAAGAAGTAGAAGATGACGGGATACCTTTTGAAGAAAAGATGAAAAGTCTGACTGCGACATTAAGTGAACAGATGAAGAAGGAGGGAGAGATGAATGAGGAGATTAAGCATCAGTTGGGAAAGATTGGTTTTAGCTTGTAATGATGAAGATCATGGAAATAGATTTATCCAACTATTACGAGAATGATTGCAAATTCGCTGAAAATAGCAAAAAATTTAGTCTTTCTAAGAAAATAAATTTCATATTTGGTAAAAATGGTACGGGTAAAAGTACCATTAAAGAAGCAATTAGAAATAAGTATGGTGAAGAGTATAATGTCTGTATTTTTGAAGGTTATGAATGAGTTGTTGGAGAAAATCATAGATTAGATGCCATTGCTTTGGGAAGAGAAAACGCTGAAATACAAAAAAAAATTGAAGAAGTTGATAAAGAAATAGATGATATTAAAAAAGAAATAGATGAACCAACAGATGAAAGTAAAAACCTTTTCACCAAAAACAAAAAGACAAATGAAGACTACAAAGCCCAAGAAGATAAGATTGAAAATTTTTATACTCAATCAGCATCCAAAATTAAAAATCAAACCAATCCGCAAATTGCAAAAACCAATTATGATAAAACTTATTTCAAATGAGAAATTGAAAATGCAAAATTTCTTTCTGATGAAGAAATGAAAAGGCACAAAGCAACAATGAGAGCAGAACAAAAGAAGGCTGTAAATGCAATTCCGTTTCCTGATATTGATTTGGCTGAACAATTAAAAATTACAAATGAAATCTTGATAAAGAAAGTAGAACAACAACAAATCATATCTGAACTACAAAACAGTCCAAGTAAACAAAATTTTGCTAGAGAGGGACTAAAAATACATGAACATAAAGATGGTGAAAAATGTGGTTTTTGTGGAAATGAAATCAGTGAAGAACGTTGGATATTGCTTGAAAAATATTTTAATGAGGAGGTGAAAAATTTTGAAGATACCATTAAGACCGTTATTGATAAACTAGATGAGAAAAATTCAACCTTAGATAATATGCCAGAAATAGATGAACGTCTGTTTTACGAACAATTCTCAGAGAAAATAAAATCATTAACCTCTCAAATAAAAAATATCAAGAATGATTACAAAACATTTCTCAATTCATTAAAAACCGCTTTGGAAGAGAAAAAAAGAGAAATTTTTTCTGCTTCTACTGAACTAACCTTTTCTATTCCACAAAACTTTGATGTTGTGAAGAATGAATACGAGAAAATCGTTGATGAAAACAATATTTTTTCCCAAAATTTACAAACAGAGCAAGAAAATGCCAAAAACACTCTTCGCCTTCATGAAGTAAAAGTAGCATTGGAGGAGTTCAAATATGACGTTGAGAAAAACACACTTGATAAGTTAGAAAGTCAAAAAAATGAAACACAAAAAGAATTAAATGAGAAAAAGCAAGAATCAGAAATAAAGAAAACAGTAAAAAAAGGGCTGATAGACCAGACAAAAGATAGAAGTAAACTTGCCATAGAAATCAATAATTTATTGAAAACTATGGGGGTCTTATCTTTTTCGTTAGAACTTGTCTCTGATAGTGAAGGGCAAAAGGGGCAATACCAAATCAAGGGACATAATAATGATATTAGAACGATAGATAAATTGAGTAAAGGAGAAAAAAATATTATTGCTTTCCTTTATTTTATTTTTTCTATTGAAGCACCAACTGAGGATACTAAACCAAAGTTGATTATATTTGATGACCCGATGACGAGTAATGATGATACGATGCAGTATTTAATGACAGAACAAATCCGCAAATTATATAGTAAAATCAACAATTCTAAGAGTGATTATTTTATTCTTTTGACACATAATTTGCATTTTTATCTCAATGTTCGTCCAAACTATAATGAGGTGGAAGAAAATAAAATATTACAAAGAAACAGAAGACAGTCTGATGATAGTCAGAAAGAGAAGACATTTTACGAAAAAAGCGGGTACTTTATATTAAAAAATAATGGGACCCATACCACCATACAATCTATCGAGGATTACAACATGGATCATAAAACCAGTTATTCGGCACTATGGAATGATTTAATATTTTTGTACAACAACGATAAACCAGTATCTATGCTAAATAATTGTAGAAGAATTATTGAAACTTATATAAAATTTAATAAAATAGAAAAAAAATTTTATGAAAATAACGAATTTGTTCGTAAATTATTCAATGTAAATTCTCATAGTATTGATGATCAAGAGAATGAATTAAACGGTAAGACGAAAGACGAAATTAAAATCATGCTTCATGAGGCATTCAAGAAAAACAATGTAGAAGACCATTTCAAGGCTTATTGGATTTTATCATCTAACCAAGAAGACGATGAGTAAAATTAACTGATGGCAAAAAGCAATATTATGAGAGATAATTACCTTAGTAGGATGATGAACTCCTAAAACTACTGAAAAAGACTATTGGAATGGAAATATTCCTTGGCTTTCAGTTATTGATTTTAATTCTGATAATAGGCGAGTTTCTAAAACTGAAAAAACAATTACTCAAAAATGATTACAAAATAGCTCAACAAAATTACTAAACAAATGAGATTTAATTATATCAGCAAGATGAACTGTTGGTGTATTGGCACAACTGAAAATCCCAATGGCATTTAATCAATCTTGTTATGGGATACAGGAAATACAATGACTTTCAGATATTAACTTTTTATATTATCTCATCAAAGCTGAATTAAATCAAATTTCAAAGAATGTTCATTGAGCAGTGTTTGATACTATTACGAGAGACACCTTTAATTCTATTAAAACTAAAATTCCCCCCCTTCCTGAACAGCAAGCCATCGCCTCGCTTCTCTCTAGCTTCGATGATAAAATCGAACTTCTCCGTGCAGAGAATCAGACCTTAGAAGTGATAGGACAAACAATCTTCAAGGAGCGATTCGGAAAGTATCAAGTGGGAGATGAATTGCCAGAAGGACGAAGAGTTGGGAAGATAAAAGATTTTGTAGATATTCTAAGTGGGTTTGCGTTTAAGAGTAGTGATTTTGTAAAAAATGGAACGTTTCGTTTGATTACTATTGCCAATGTACAAGATGGAGCTTTTATAGAGACAACCAAAGATGGATTAGATATCATCCCAGATAAAATGCCTGAATATTGCAAACTAAAGACAAGTGATATCTTGCTCTCACTGACAGGAAATGTTGGTAGAATTTGTCTTGTAATAGGAAAAAATTATCTTCTTAATCAAAGAGTTGCAAAATTACAACCAAAAGTTGAGCAAGATTTTGCTTATGTATATCTATTCTTTAGACAACCAGCTATAGTAAATTTGCTTGAAAATATCTCATCAGGGACAGCTCAACAAAATTTAAGTCCAATCAATACAGCAAATCTAGAAACAGTTATCCCGTCAAAAGAAATATTTGATAAATTTTGAAAAATAGCTAATTCACTGATATTGAAAATACTAGATAATCTGATACAAATTACAATCCTTTCAAAAACTCGTGATACTTTGCTGCCAAAGTTGATGAGTGGAGAAGTGAGGGTGAAGTTTTAGGACAAAAGAAATTGACTATCAAAACTTTGTTTAGATATTGTTTGATCGGAAGGAATTGGGATGTTAGTAGTATATTCAAAATTTTACAAAATATAAGAAGATTTGTTAAAAAATCTTTACAAAAAGTTTGCATTTTGTTTGAAAATCTGTATACTGTATGTGTATACATTACTATTTACCCTCTTTCTTCTCCATAATGACTACAAAAAGCCTTTGAGAAAAAATCAAAAGACTTAGAAATTCTGCTCATATGTCTCAGGAAGAATTTGCCAAAATATTATGAATAAGCAGAGTAACTTTTGCACAAATCGAACAATGAGAAAGAGATTTGAAACATTCTGAATTAGTAATTATCGCCAATAACTTTGAGATGAGTATCAATGACCTAATTTCTGATGAACATATTGAACCCACCCCACCCCAAGCAGGGAAAAATCAGCCTTTTTATAAATTTAAACAAGCATTTCTTTACCTCCTTAATAAGGTTGCCCAAAAACCGAATGTAGGAAAAACAGTTATCAATAAATTGCTTTATTTTGCAGATTTTAATCACTATGAAAAATACTGGGAAAGTATCACGGGAGTTGATTATATCAAAATGCCGAGATGACCCGTTCCTCAAATAATGGATATGGTCATTGCTCAAATGGAAAAAGACCATCAGATACAACAACTCGATGTTCCCTATTTTCAGTATATGCAACAAAAAATCATCCCATTAGTTGAACCTGATTTGGAGGTACTGAATGGGAAAGAACTTGCAGAATTGGAGTATGTAGTAAATAAATATGGAGACTGGAATGCTGATAAAATTAGTGAACGATCCCACGGAGATATGCCTTGGAAAGCTACTAAAAAAGAGGGAGATATCATTCATTATGACTTTGCTATGTATCGTAATGGACTTTATTCGGTAACTGTAGGACGAGACGATGACGAAAATTAGTTTACTTACTTGTCCTGAATTTGATAAAGAGCTTAGCCGTTTATGTAGTAAATATCCTTCTTTGGAGAAAGAATTTGAAGATGTAAACTAAAAAAACAGCCCTAAACTTGTGGGGCTGTTTCCTTTTATCAATTTGCATTTTTCTCTACCATTTTCTTTCAAAAAGGTAATGATTATACCTGACTAATGGAAATCATTA
>JAITQZ010000054.1 GCA_031288635.1 Candidatus Peribacteria bacterium
CGGCCATATGAAAGAGAATTTATGACATCATAGAGGATTAAAAAAGCATAGAAAACTCAAAGTCATGCGGAAATATTTGTGAAAATAGCCACACAAAATTTTAATTATACCGAAATTTCAATTGAAAATATAAAAATCTATAGAACATAAAAAACTTGCATTTTTTAGAATTTTATAAAACCGTTCTGACTCGTTCACCATCTTTAACTTGTCGTGGGACTAACTGCAAACCAACTGCTACACTTCATTCAAAATAATAGTCCCAAAGCCCGTGAATAGGATTCTCTGCATTAAAACTTCTTAAATAATGCTGAGCATCCACAGAGGTATAATTTCCTGCTTCAATAGCACGCAATATAAGGTCTATACTTTCTTTAAAAATGACAGCATATACATCAGTAGAATTAATAGTATACACTTTTTTTAATGCTGTGATAAAATGTGTTGCTTCATCACTTATTGTGTCATAAAGTGGGAAGTAAATGGTAGTAAGTCCTTCCATCAACTCAGGAATACTTTTTAAAATATTATCAGTTTTAATAGCATAACTCCCTATAATTTGCTGATTGGTAAGAATATCATTAGCATTCTTATCTAGGGCCTTTCTCAAATTAATAAATGTGTCATCTGATTGAGGAATAATAATCAGTTTTTCAATACCTTCTATTTTTGATTTTATTCATTTCACAAGGAGATTAAAATCTTTTTCCGAGCTTTCATATTTGCTTTCAAAAATAATTGCTCTTTTGTATGCTTCTTTTAAGAGATTTACAAACGATACTCCATAATCTGTATTTTCATAGATAATTCCTATTTTTGCAATTTGGTTATGTTCCAAATATGAGTTTAAACTTTTAATTTCATTGGTTGTATCTGTCATTTTATAGACATAATCTCCAATTGTGTTAATCTCAGGAGATTGTCCTACAGCAGAAAGATTGACAATGTGTAAAGGCTGGGTAATTTGAGCGGAAGCAAGCATTTCTGATGAGCAAAGTCCCCCTAATACGAGTTGCACTTTATCCACATCAATAAGCTTTTGCACTGCACTTGTTGCGTCTTTTCCATTACATTTTCCATCTTCGAAAATGAGTTGTACTTGGACATCTTGATGAATGGTGTTAAATTCATTCACTGCCATTTGGTAGATAGTAAGTTCATCTTCTCCATAGGTTACACTCGGTCCGGAGAGAGGAGCAATGACTCAAATTTTTACGATTTTTGGTTCGTTTTGATTTTCTGGTTGTTGAGTGTCCGTAGCACAACCTGCCAAACTCGCGATTGCGAGTATTCCCAGTAGGGAAATGATAAGTTTAGGCATATATATATCAAAATAAAAACGATTGTAGTATATAGAAATCCTCATCAAAAAGCAACCTGAAATACAAAAAACGTGAGAAGGTTTTCTACAGATGATTAATTATCCACTTCCAAACAGGAAGTACGTGAATGATATATCAATTTTCTTTTCTTTCTTCTTCTTGATTGTAAGTCAGAATTCGTCATTCTTTCAAACTACTTCTTTCTAAAACTTGCAATATTCCAGCCAATTCTCTCTCTTGGGTGTGAAAATTCAGTTCCCAAGTCACTTGTATCGCTTGTTTAATTTCAAATCCCATCTTATCTTTGAGAACAAAATCGCATTCTCCTTTGTCTTGAAAATAATAAAATTCCTCGCCTCTTCTAAAAAGCTCAATAGCAACAATATTTTCTAGTACCAGTCCTTTATTTTCGGAATATTTTATACCAAGCCTAATAAATCACGGGTCAATCAAGTAGATTTTTTTTGGGTTCACAATTTGCACTTTGGGAGAGGGGGAAAATTTAGAACATTCAATCACAAAAAGCACTTCTTTGAGATAAGCCAAATATGTTGAAAGAGTCGCTTTGGACACATTCACCTCGTGAGTTTCCAAGTATTTAGCAAATTTTCAAAGGGAAAACAAAGAACTGAATAAACTAAGCAAATATTTCATCAAATACTCCAAAGCCTGCTTATCTCCTATAGAATACCTTTCTAACAAATCCCTATAAAACATCGTTGTATAGTATTCTTGCAAAGTATCTAATTTTTCATAAGTATTAGAAGTCTGAATAACTTTGGGGAAGCCTCCGAACTGCATATATTCATTAAACAATGTTTCCACCCCTCCCATTTGAGCAGTATGACTGATTTTTCTTACTTCAATACCAGCATACGTTACCATTTCAGAAAATGAAAACGGCAACATCAACAACTGGGAATATCTCCCTCTAAGTTCTGTACTAATTTCACACAGCAAAAGTTTTGATGAACTTCCTGAAATAACGATACGATAACCGTCATTATGGAAAGTCCTAATTACCTTTCAGAACTGCTTTATATTCTGAATTTCATCGAAAAAAAGATATTGTGGGTATTTCCCATAGAGTTCATAAAAAATAGTAAAAATTTCGCTAATATCTTTAGTTTTTAGCTCCAAAAGCCTATAATCTTCAAAATCCATAAAAAGAATATCAGTTTTTTCGATCTTTTTTTGGTGAATAAGGTCTTGCATAATCTGATACATAAAATAAGTTTTTCCAGCACGACGAGGTCAAATTACTGCTAAAACATTATCAGATGCCTTTGTAGGAATCCTAGCAGAAACCGTTCTCGAAATCGCCGAAGGAAACGGTTTATTTTGCCATTCTTGAAACATATCTTTGATAGCATTACGAAGAGATTGTTCCATAGTGTTTAAATAATTAAACAAAATAAAGCTGATCTGTTTAAAATATTAAACAATTTTGTTTTTTTTGCAAGAGATTTTGAACTTTTTTATGCTACCACTTTACCTCTCCCTCGTAAACTTCACCTTCCTAAAAAAGAAAAACGCCAATACCATAATAATCACTCCAAAAATCATTTCCCTCGCATATCCTATCTTACTCGCTTCTACTAACTTGAAAAATCTCAAATACTCATAAATAAACAAGATAACCAACGAAATAACTAACGTTCCTACATCATTCCATTTATAGGATAAGAGGACAATCACTAACGCCAATATCAACATCGAAAACCGAAAACTTGAAGGGTCGATATAGAGATAGTAGAAGGTATAAAACATTCCTGCCACACTTGCGAGGAAGGTAGACAGCAGAATCATCCCTAGTTTGTAATACGCTACCTTTAATCCAAGCGATTTGACAACCATCTCTCTTTCTGCTCGTGCGGTCAAGACTTTGTAAAAGGAAGTCATCTTGAGATACCAAAGCAGTGCAATTATCGCCACGACTGCTCCCCCAATTCGCCATAGAAAGGTCGATAAATCTGTAATTACTACCTCTCCCACTAAAATCCTCTGAATGCCTCACAATCCCAATGCTCCTCCCGTGATTCCTTCCAGATTATAGGCTAACTGGTACACAATCATATACAGCGTAAACGTCCCTATCATAAAATACATTTCGTTCAGTTTTCCCGAGAGGAAGAGAACAAAGAAGGTAAATATCAACGAGAGAAAAAAACTGATTGCAAAGGAAGACAGCATCCCCAATCCTAAGTGAAGATTGAGCAAGGCACAGACATAACTAGAGAAGATAACAATTGCCATATAGGAAAAATCTAGATTTCCTTTTAAGTTGATAAAAAGTTTAAATCCACTTGCAAGGAAGGTAAAGATGATAGCTGAAATGAGGATATGGATAAAGAATTGCATACTTGAAAGATACGCATTAAAGAGTTGCGATATATTCCCAATTTACGAGTTGTCGGAAGTTTTTGAGATAGTCGGCTCTGCGATTTCTGTAATCAATATAATAGGCGTGTTCTCGCACGTCAACCGTCAGAAGTGGGGTCTTTCCTTCAGTTAAAGGATTTCCTGCATTGGAAGTGTTCATAATCTCCAAACTGCCATCAGCATTTTTTACTAATCGCGTCCGTCCTGAACCGAAGTTATTTATAGCAGAAGTCTCAAATGCTGACTGAAAATCTGAGAAATTTCCTCGTTTTGCTTCGATTGCCGAAAGCAAGGATTCTTCAGGTTTATTTCCCTCTTTGGGAGCAATAAACTGTTGTCGGAAGAGCTGATGATTGAGTGCTTGAGCAGCGTTATTGAAGAGCGGTCAAGGTTGAGCAGTTGTTATGATTTCTGCCAAGGTTTTGTTTTCATCAGCGGTTCCCTGCACCAAGGTATTGAGTTTATCGATGTAGGCTTGATGATGTTTTCCGTAGTGATACTCTAGGGTTTCTTTGCTAAAGATAGGGGCGAGAGCATCCAAAGCGTAGGGTAAGGGGGGGAGGGTAAACATTATACGTAGTACTAGAAAAATAAAAGTTTAACGGTATCGTGAGTATAGCAGAAACAAAACCAAATGCAATGAGAAATTAGCATTTTGAATTTTCTATATTATATAGGAGTTCCGCAAAATCTTGAAAATAGAGAGGAAAAAAATAAAAAGAGAATATGAAAAACTCAATAAACCCCGGTGAAATACGACCCCTCTATCTTCTATCAGAGAAGGGAA
>JAITQZ010000061.1 GCA_031288635.1 Candidatus Peribacteria bacterium
TGCAACGGTATATGTTATGTGGACTTACAAACATTTACAGAATGAGAAAATACTTACTCTCGTAGTTTTCTAATTATAGAGGTAGAGAAAAAATAAGCTTAGAAAAGAAAAATAATACATCTACACACTTCTTGATATACAAAACCCTCTATTTTCTAAGAGGAATATTTTTTTATCCCTAATTTTTGATTATTCAGAGGTTCCTTAAATATATATATTGTTTTTATGTTTTGTGAGACTGTATGGATATATAGTCAAGGGAAAAATTTGGGAGGATTTGGAGTTGCTTTTGCAAAGAGAAACGCTATATATTCCCTATGCTTTCTCTCTATTTCCATATTCCCTTTTGTGCTCAAGTCTGCTCGTATTGCAGTTTTTCTATTGTCGCAAACCAGCCTCCTGCTCTTTTTCAGACCTATTTAGCAAAATTACATGAGGAGATTGATTACTATGGAAAGCTCTATCCAAAAGCGGAAATCAAGTCGATGTACTTTGGTGGAGGGACTCCCAACTTGGTCGGAGCGGAGGAACTGAAAAAGCTGATTGACCACTGTGAGGAAGTGTTTGACTGTGAAACGGTCGCTGAACTGAGTTTTGAGGCAAATCCCTATCCGCAGGCAGAAGTGTTGTCGTTTGTCCGCTCGTTGAATACGTGGTACAGGAAACGACCGAGAGTCAGATTTAGTTTTGGGTTACAGAGTTTTGATAATGCGGTATTGGCGACGGCGGGGCGTCCGTGTTCATTTCCGGGAATGGTAGATTTTCTTCGTTCGCTTCAATTGCTAAAGCAGGAAAATAATGTGTTTAATTTCGATTTTATTGCGTTTGGGAAATGGAATCAGACTAAGAAAGGCGAGAAACAGCTCTGGACACCATCAGCTTTTTCTTTTTTTGAGGACTTTGTGCATTCGCATTTTGCTGATAGTTTTTCGCTTTATACGTTGGAGTTTTCTGAGCACCAGAGATGGAATAGAATGGAGAAATCTGATTTGATTTCTCAGGGTTGCTTTGGAACGGAAGAGGAGATATATGAGGAGTTTGATATCTTGAAGTCTGTATTTTTGGAAGCAGGATATGCGAGGTATGAGATTTCTAATTTTTCCTTGATCGCCAAGTCAAGTATTCACAATAGGGTATACTGGGAGATGGAAAAGTATGTGGGATTGGGGTTGGGGGCTTCGTCGTTAGCTCTTTTTCCCTTGGGAGCGACTCCCCTCTCGGATGAGGAAGCCCTTTGGAGATATACGAATACGCCTTATTTGCCGAAGTATTTGGCAGGGCAAACGATTGAGAAGTCTTCACTCCAACAGCTGACGAAAGAAGATGAGTTGATTGAAACGTTTTTTCTGGGATTGAGGACGGATAGAGGGGTGCATCAGCTTTCTGCTTTTTTTGAAGTATTGGTTGATGGATGGAAAGAGAAGGTAAAGCTGTATGAGGAAAAGGGATTATTGCGTATGCGTGATGAGGGATTGGTATTGACCGATAGAGGGATGGATTGCTACAATTGGATTATCACGGAGTTATTGAAGAAGATTTAGCATTTTTTGTAGCTTTTAGGAGGAAAAATTACTCTTCAAAATATACCACATTTTCTGGATACTGTTTGAGAGCTTGCCAACATTCATATTGAGTTTGCATAATGAAAGAAAAAAAATAAGAGGAAGAAGATTTTTGGTTGTCCAAAAAAGATAAAGCATATCAAGCCAAGTCTCTTCCGGGGAATAAAGAGGTATTTTTTTATGTGTTTTTATGATGGTACTATTTGTTATTTCCCTAGGATTCTCCAAAGCATCAATAGGATATTTCCTTTTTTTCGTTTTTTGTATAGCATACGGTGCTGGTGTTTTTTTTCATTTATGACTTGCAAAGCAAAACCAAATCACTATATTATCAATATTCGGAATTTCTTATTTTACCTCTCTGACAGCAAGTAATGAAAAAATGAATTCATGCTCAATATTATAAAGATGTGGAAGTGACCTGCATCTGTGGAGCAACCTTTACGGTCAATGCAACCGTACCTGGACCTATCAAAGTGGAAACGTGCTATCAATGCCACCCTATTTTCAATAAAAATAAAGAAGTGAAAAAGGTGGTAAAAGGTATGATGGAAAAATACCTCGAAAAGCAAAAAAGGATTGAAGAAGCTCAGAAAAAAGCTGCTTAGCTTTTTGTTTTATCAGGTAAAACCGTTATGGTATGTTGAGAAAATACCTGATTCAGCACTATGTAGATTTACAGGAAATAGAAGAACTTTTAGGACACAGCTCTTTCGTCTATCTCAGAGGGGTCGTACTCTATAGCGTTCTTCTTTTTCTAGTATATGTAGGATATGCTATTTGGCATCAATATGCTCCAGAACTGCTGTATATTAAATGGATTGCCGGGGTAGTAGGGTTGGCAATGTTTGTGTTTTGGGTGGTCAGCTTTCTAAATCTGTATTTGGATTGTTTGTTATTGTCCAAGAACTCACTGACGGTGTTTTTGTGGGACGGGATATTGGAATATCGCACGGAGGTTTTGGATTGGTCGAAAATCAACGTTATTTCCTACAAACAGGATTCTCTCCGAGATAGAATTTTTGGGAAAGGCGATATTGTTATTCAGGTCGGGAATGTGGACTTTAGTTTCAATGATATTTATTATCCCAAGAAGTATGTCTCCAAGCTGATGCTCTACAAAAAAAACTATGAAGATACTCAGAAAATCAAAATTGAACAGGATTTGGCAGGAGACCAGAAAAATTTTGAAGTAATTATGGGGGCTCTCGGGGAAGTGATTAGAGAGTATTTGGAAGAGAACCCGCAGAAAGTAGCAGAAGTGTATGAAGAAGAAGGCTATGAAGAGGATGCAGCAAGAGAGGATGATGAGGAAGAAGCATAAAACTCTGCTCCTACGAAGTCCCACACCTGCTTTTTTTCCGGCTCTGAAAGCTCAAAATGCCCTAAAATCTGTGCTACCAATGCACGCAAAATACTCTGAAGAGCAAACGCTTGACTCAGTCCTTTACTCTGCATATAAAATAATTGGTCTAGAGGGACTCTGTGCATCTTTGCACCGTGGG
>JAITQZ010000122.1 GCA_031288635.1 Candidatus Peribacteria bacterium
TCTTGAAGTGCTGGGTTTTTAGTTTCTCGGTTAGCGGTAGAGTCTTTACGAAGTTTAATGATAGTAGTTTCCATTTGAAATAGGCATAAAAAGTAAAATTAAGCACCTCATCAGTCAATTATTTCTGTTTGGTTGGGGTCAGCATATCCTCCGTCAATGTATTTGAGGTATACGGGGACTCGGCGTCCCTCTTTACGTGCATATTTTTCTCCGTCTTTAGGAGCCTCTTCTACTCATCCACCTGCACTTTCTGGTGGGATTACTGCCGCTCAAGGTAAAATCATTGAATTGGTAATTACACAAATAAAAGTATGACTTCTAATTCTTCCGTTTCAGCTTTAAGCCGTATCTTTTCGGGGCTTTTACCTGTAAAGGATATTGCTTGTTTAGGGAGCAAGGGGTAGCCTTTTCGATTTTTGAATTGGGACTTAATTAAGAGGGTTTTCGTGTAGGTATCGTCATTATTGAGTATGCAAAAGTTAGGAAACTGGAAAGTTCTACCGGTTGATACTTTTTCGGTATCCTTTCGCTCGATAAGGTCGGCAAGCGATATTTCGTTTTCGTCTACGATGAAGGTTTCCTCGTTGGTGATAGGGTCGATGACTTTTGGCATTGGGATAGGTAGTTGAAGGGTAAAGGTTAAATTCTCAACCACCTTTTATTGAAGAGGCAAGTGTTTGATACTTTTGTGCAAATCTAGGGGGCATTTTGGTACACCTACGTAAAAAATGAACTGCGAATTACAACTTTTCTTGTTAAAAAAAAACTCATTGAGTAATCAATGAGCTGAAAGAAGAAGAGAAAAAAACTATGCGACAGCTAAATCATAATTCAGCATTTTATCCCTTATAAGAGACAAGTATTGTAGTTCTTGCTTATTTTGCTTGAACTTCCAAAGATTGTATCTGGTTTGACTGTTAATCCATAGTTCAGGTCAAGTACCCAATGCTTCACCTATGCGAACAGAAAGTTTAGTAGAAATGTCTCTTTTCCCTGATATAATCAGACTCATCTCACTTTTGCTAATACCCAAAATATTAGCAAAGTCTTTTTGAGGGATATTTCTTGCCTCTAATTCGTCTGCTAGATGGATACCAGGATGGAATACTACTTTTGGTTGATAGGACATAATGATAATAATAAAGAGATAAATTAGTGATAATCTGCTATTTCAAGTAGGAGAAGTTTTTGTGGTTTGCTAGTTTTTATATCCATCATCAATCTATATTGGTCATTAAGTCTAATTGATGATTTTCATTTGTATTTCCCTGAACTGTATGTTTCGTAGTTAAGGCTTCTTACCTTACGGAGAGTATTAATATCATCAGCAGAAAGTAAGAGGTCAACTTTCCTTTGGAGATGTTTTTGTACATCTCTGCCAAGTTTGAGTGTATGCATCCCATCACAGAAATCCTCTAATTTTTTATCCATAAATTCAATATCCATCCCGTAGACGGTAGAAGTAAAATCTTATATGTCTGTAGTATAATCAATTTTTTATGAAAATCAAGAGAAAGTTTACAATTTTGTAAACCAGACTTTACTTTATCTTGCACAATGAATGATGTGTAGAGCTACTACCACCAAGGTGGGGGATAAAGTTAAAATCTGACCAAAACTGTTCTATCCGAACTACGAAAATTCTGATATATATATCTAAACTCTTAGAATTCGTCAGTTTTGGAAAGATAAAACAAACATTCAAAGGGTACTTCGGATTAGCGGGAGAAGATGTAGTAAATGCGAATAAAGATAGTGGTATAAAGGTATGATTGGGGTGTGATAATATGTTCGGTGAGGATAGAGGATATTATCTTGACAAAGGAACTGATACAAAAAAAACATACGTCCGAAGGTCAAATGGTGTACAATCAGAGACTTTATTTGCGACTTATGTATCAGACGTAGATTGCCCCGTAAACATTCAATTAATTATCAATAATTATTTCACTGGACATTCTGAAGCTAGAATAACAAAAAATGATACAACTATTGCCTCACATTCGGTGATTTCACAAGGAGAGATGAGTTTTAATGACGCTATTGATATTTGAATAGGAGATGTACTAAAATTCTACTGACTAGGATATTCTAATTTGGATATCTTCACCATCAACATCCAATATCAAATAGTCTACTACGAAAACAGTCTTGTAAAATTATTAGCAGGACTAAATCCATTCACATAAATCAGCCTTTTAACCTCTTATCACACAACAATGCCACAAGTAAAAAAACTCGGATTTATCACGCTGGGAAAAATAAAAAATGTGAAAAAAGGGGGATGGTGATTAAAGGCAGAAACTATTACCTCTAATTCACCAGATATAAATCTTGGTGAGAATGATAATTTTCTAACTTACAAAAAGTTATGAACGAGTATAAGTGAGTTGTCGTTCAGTGTAGAAGCCCCAACGGATACTTGGGTATACCAAACAAGAGATTTGAATATTCTTTCTGAATGATTACTTACAATCAAGTTTAACGGCTCCTCTTCTAACTATGACACTACACAGATAAGCCTAAATATTACTAATGTAGATACGTGAGATATAGTTTTTGATAAATTCATTAGCAATCCTTATGAGTGAAATAATCCCTATCAAGCGTGCGTTATGTTATGACAATGAAACTATCAGATTAAGATATGAGCAAAAGGATATTATACGTATTCTACGAGTGCAAACGTTTTAATCATAACTCAAAATCTTTAGCTAGATAAACCAAATATGCGGCAATACTTTTAGAAAAGAAACGTTATATAATTTTATATAACAGAAACTAGGTAATTATAGCTGTAAAATTACCATCACCACTTGATGCTGAACTATCAACTGCATTATTTACGGAAATTTTGTATTCTACTCAAGCAAATGTATCTATTTCAGTAGAAAAATCCTTAGTTTGCGTGTTTCCATAGGTTGGCGGGTTGACCATATCAGAATATATATTTACTCAACCTTGTAAGATATTAAAATACGTTCTTGAATAATACATATTGTATGAGCTGGCAGATATGTGATAGTTAACTTTGATTTTTCAATCCGTAATAGCAATAAAAGCATAAGATGCTGTTTGCCCCGTGGTGCAGCTCTTACTAACCTCCGTATACTTAATATTGTTTTTTATAAATTTAGTAAAACCAGCATTCACAGAAAATACAAAAAATTTAATATTTGTACTAACGATATTTTCTCAATCAATCCCGTATATTCAGTTAGGAAAGGAGGTCTTAAAATATCACAACGTAAAATAATTGCTCGCCAATCATACAGACGTTAATTCCGATGGATATAACATCCTTCATATTTTTACCTTATCACCCACCTTGGTAGTGGTAGCTCTACACATCATTCATTGTGCAAATCAATCACTCCAGCATCCGAGCATAGCTTGGTTATTCGTCCACGTAGTCCCATCATTCGTTCCTCCAGCCATTCCATCGGAGTATTGGGTAGCGTCAGCATACCGGATGTAGTAGTTGGATGAGTTAATGATTGGGATATAGCAGACTACCGCACAGGCTAGACCTTCTGTATTTTCGGTTATTCCCGTGAAGGAGGCTCTGACTTTTCCTTTCGCTCCAATACTTCAAAAAGAAATAGAAGTCTGAGCATTGGGGTCAATAAGTTCACCTGTTGGCTTCCCGTCCGCATCCACTTTTTCGATTCTTACAACCACATCTTGCGTAGAAGCTCCAAACATCTCGAAAATGACATCAACGTATGTGAGAGGGTTCCCGTTCAGATACGCTTTTTGAAACAGCTTTGTATTTGCTGCAACGTCTCCGATATTGTGAGCTTCTATACAGTTATCCTCCTCTGGTTGTGATTGGAGAAATCCGACATTGACTCAAGGGGTGATAACCTCTGCACAATAGTGCTTTTCGGTGAGGTGGGCTGTTGGTAGACCGTCCGTCTCGAATTGCTGTATGATTTGGTCTATGTTATTGATTTCGTTAATAATATTGGCTATGAACGCAGAGTCTTTCAACACTTCGTCGCTCAGTGAAATTGGAGGTCTTTTATCTTCAATCACACCACCACTCTTTACTTCATACAGAGGCAAATAATTAGGATGAGTAGGATAGTCTGGTGTAGACTTGATAGCACCTATCCCAAATCCCTTGGCAAAGTCGGTACTCTGTCCTTCGTCTTTGATAAGTGTTGGGTCGGCGATGAGGTCTTTGTCTATCTCAATATAAATTTTATTCCCGTTTGTAGTATCGATGTTTTTTGTCCCAAAAAGAGAAAAGACCGCCAGAAATTTCTCATTTGGAATAGGGTTAGAAGTCTGACGAGTACAGACAACGATTGCTTTTGCAAGTTTTCCCTCCTCTCCGATTACTCACCCTTGCAATTTGAATTCAGCTTTTTGTTCTCCATCTAAGAAAAGAACGCCTCCCTCTCCTCCAAAGAGATGAAGTAGTGCAGCAGAAAAGTCGAAATCGCTGTTTAGTTGGGTGATATTGGAGTTAATCATTGAAACTCTTTCTGTCATAGGGTATGAGGTAGAATATAAATCATCTTGGCAATATAGAAAAAACCCCATTTTTCAACCAATGGGGTAATCTATGGGGCATTTTGGTACACTTATAATTAAAAAAGTAAAAGTATTTGAGATATGACATCTTCTAGGTTATATCATTCATATACATATAACAAAACACATCAATTTTCCTTACATTTCTTAGCCTTATCCTCATCTCTTTTCTTTTGCTGTTCATACGATTCTATTCATCAAAAGTATTCTACTGGCTCAATATGTTGTTTTCATTGATATTCTAATCAAATATCCCTTTCAGGGAAATAAATATCAATATGCTGTCTCCCTAGCCGAGGGGGTCTTCAATGATGGATTACTTTTTCATTGGGGAAGTTCTGTTTTAATTGATGGAATAATCCCGTCTCAGAAATCCATCACTCTCCTATTTTAGGAACTCAAAGTTCCTCACGAAATGTATTTTCACATTCCCTAAGTATAGATTGTGCATAATTCCTTAATGCTCCTTCTATTACTCTTCAGGGGACTCTTACTTTACCGTTGAATACTCATAGTTTTTTATCGCCATAATTAGATACCACTCATGCATATCAATTTGTATATATCATACACCATCAGAATTCTACGTTATAATCAAATAGTGGCAGTCAACCGAGAAGCACTTTAGTATAAGCACGAGTATAGAAACCTTCTTTGTTTTTACTTTCTCAAGGATTTACAAATTCATCAAATTCTTTATTCTTGTAAAAATGCCCCTCAAGGAAATAGAAGTCTTTATACTTTATAATATCTTGTTCTGTTATTGTTTTTTTCTTGATATCTTGTAGAAAAAATGTGATGAATCAACATTTATTTTCTTTTCTAAAATCATCTAAGAAACACGATAGAATATTGGTTATTCATTCTATATTTTGCTTTCAGTACTTTGTAAGATATGAGTTTCAAAATAATCTTATGAACATTCCTGAATCTTCTTGTATTCTGAATCATTTAGAAGAAAATAAAATAACTTTATCTAAATCTAATATGTCTTGAACAACATTAAAAGCATTCTTATAATCCTTATTGAAAATATATACATCACTCATCCAATTTTTTACATACTTATATACTTTTGTATGTCAGTACAATTCCAGCAATCAAAAAACTTTCTTTTCCGTATCTCTGATATTTCTATCACGTATAAATTCGTTAAAAATTGAATATGTATAGTAAAAGAGATATGATAAGCTATTTCATAATTCTACATATTTTCAATTTAATATATTTTCTAAAAAATAATCATAAAAAAATTTCTGCTCATCTGTTGCGGTCTTTATGTTTGGGTAATAACTGTTCCGTAATACTATCTTTTGTATTTCTGTAGCTAGATTGATAGTTTTTTTTTTAGTTTAGTATACTCTTTCTCGTCAATCAAACCATCAGTTTTCATCTTCGCAAGTTCTTTTATTTTTAATATGGTATCTTCTATGGGTTTCTCTCCACTCTCTTCTTTCTTTTCTTTTTCTATAAAGCCCTCTCCCTTTACCTCTTCATCTGTCTTTTTACCTGTGTTTCGGTCTGTTGTATTAAACTCTTCATCTGATAAAGATAAGATTTTAATACCATCAACAAATCCTACTATTGCTACAATACCAGCAGCAATTCACACGGTAAGAATTCCGCCAATTAAACTAAAAAGCAGATATGACCATCATCTTTTTTTTGCCCCAAGATAAAATCGATGTATCCCTAGACATCATAAGAATATTGCCAACAATCAAGCGGCCAGTCTACTTTGTTTTCACATTGTGATAGTATTAAGAAAATAAAAAAAGGACTGCTAATTTGCAGTCTTAATATATCGTAGTTTTTACATCCCACGAACAAAAAGAGTTAGCAGCCCTTTTTGTGTGGAATACTACTGCGATATATTAAAACTGCAGTGTCTTTTTATACATTCCACACGTAAAATCAAGAGATTATTAAATCTTTCTGTACTAGCTCTATGCGGTAGGCGTAACCTTGAACCATCCACCGTTTCTCTTTGTCGTGAACGTAAATGGTGTATTACCTACCCCACCTGCTCTCACTACATCAGCGAAATTCAGTACGATAGAGCTTGTAAGCTCGGTATCTATGACATAAATTTTTTCTGACACGGGAGCGTCTGGTTGGGGGATGGTTTCCGCTACCAATATACAGTCAGGTACTTCTATCGGTGCAATCTTCTGCCCAAGAATTACCCTGTTATTAGTGGTATCGTCAATCTCTACTAATCCCAGAATCGTTTTCAAAACATCATTTTGAAACATTTCATATCGGTTTCCATCAATCACGCAAGTTGGCGTTGTTGCACTGTAAATGGTTCCGTTATCGTCTGTTTCTGTGGTGACAATATCACCAATTCCCATTGTTATTTTGAAGTCAGTGATACTGGCTATTCTTTTCAGGGTAAGTGCAGCGATTGCAGTGATAATAGCTCCAGCATTGGATAAATCATATGCCAATTCTGGAAGTGCTGCTGGCTTTGGTGCCACAAAGAGTCTTGCTGCTCTATAGGCTAGTGCCTTTGGGTTTGTTGCGGTCATAATTATACAATACTAGGAATTAAAAGTGTAGCCAAATGGCTTCAAGATTTTTTTTATTTCATCCGTTGCCTCAATTTCGCTTCCTTTTTTATAGAAGGTATCGGCAATGATGGTATCGTTCTTCAGTACCACCTTTTCTACATTCTTTGTAGAAGGTACTGTATTCTGCTTTTCTCCTTCTAGGGGAGTGTTCTTTTTATCGGTCATTCTAAATAACATAATAGAGATAAAAGTCTTTTACTCTGATATTTCTTTTTTTGTCGTCCATCATTCACGGGGACAATCACGCTTCCGTAATTTTGAAACACCCAAATCAGAAATCTGGTACGCTTCACGAATAGTCATTGGTTAGGATTTCTTCGATTACATCAAGTATTTTTACCAGTTTTGAGTCTGCATAGTCTGCACGGCTCCCCATCAATGAACATCTCAGAACCGCCATTTTACTCACTTCAGTATTAATATTGTTGGAAAGAATATTAACCACCAAGACAAGCTTTGCACTCTCTTCTATCTGGAGCTCAGACAAAATCTTTCAGCTTTTTAAATCATCTAGGAGAGGATTGGTAGAAGCCTGAACTTTAGCCTTGAGATAGTCAATAATGCTGTTAATGTCTAGTATGTTCATCTGTTAAATTCGTCAATTACAGAATCTAAATGATTTTCAACAATTTTATCAGCCTTATCTTCCGTTTCGGCAATGGTTCTGGCAAACATTCCAGCCCCCACACCAATATGAAAGGTGGCTCATTTTGGTTTTTGATATTTGTACTTTTTACCGCTTCTCTGGTTATACGGGGTTTCTTCGTCTCATTTGAAAGCTCAGAATTCAACATATATTGCATAAGAAGTCTCATTTATCACCTCTCCCGCTACCACTCAAACTTGCTTTTCTCTTGCTGGTTCAATCTCATTGTTTCCGATAAGCTCCCTTGTATCCTCAGGGGTTTTAGCGTCAATGGACTCTTTCGCAAGTTCTAGAATTTCGTTTATTGCATTTATTGCGACTCTACTGAGTATCTGGTTGTAGCTCATTCTGTATCTTCTTAACAAATAAACTTACGCTCTCTATTATCCCGCTTGGCAGTTTGTATACAGTAGGATTCCTGATAATCTCATACTTTCCGTAACTTCCAATAGATGGTTCTATCAGCTCTACCGTATCTCAAATCTTCATCCCCAAATGTCAGCCTCAAGGCAATACGAGTTCGTAGCCAGCTTTCTGTTCTTCTTTTGCTACCTCTCAGATATCTAATTCTGTATTTACACTTGTAGAACTAAAGAAGTCACAAGCAAGGTTTTCATAGAGCAGTGTTTCTTTTCGCACTTCTCTATCCTCTTCCTCTACTACTGATTTTGAGTAGATATTGCATTTCTTGTCGTAAAACATCATTGTTAATATCAATAAGAATTAAAGAGATTTTGATTTTATCTTTTTTTAGGAATCTAAGTATTGCTCTTTCCATTCCTTGAACATAAAGTCTACATATCCGTTTCATCCAAGCCTTTTGTATTCGTCGTATGTAAGCAAAATGGTTTCCTTATTCATCGGAGTAAGTTTGATAAGAACTATTAGATAGGTTCTTAATGTCTTAAGTTCTAAATCTGATAGAAGCCATTTCTTTATTTTTTCTTTAAAACCATAAATAGCTACTAAAGCACCTAAGAACACACTAATTTGGATAATCATTTCTACCATTTTTGATTACATAGGCTTATAAAATCTGATTGTTGCAAGGATACTTTTTTTAATGGATGAACCCTCTTTGAATACCACCGTCCTTGGTCACATCTTGTAGGAGGAGACAGTAGAGCTGATACCGCTTCCTTGTGTCAGAGCAAGTTCAACAGCATAATCTATCATCGCTTGCTTGAGCCTTGCAGGAAGTTTGTCTTCCTCGTATCCGCTGGTAATTTTGAGGGTAAGAGTAGGGTCAAATTTCATTGCTGAGGTTGGCTGGAAAAAGATTTTATGTCCCAGATACCCCTCAACTTTGATTTTAACCTCATTGCCTTCTTCATCTTTTACGGACTGGATATTGAGCAATGAGGTCATCACCAGAAACCATCCGTTATGCTCCAAGACATCATATCCATCAAAATATTTTTCCCTTTCATCTATCCTCAAAGGAAGCAAATCACAAAACAGATTGTCTACGTCTTTAGCGATACTGTCGAGAGTTTCGATAGGGAGAATTGGGCAATAAGGTTGTAAATCGCTTCCTTGGATAAACATTACTACAAGTTCAAAACAATAAAACTGTTACTGGGTCAGCGTAATATGCTGCTGCACACATCGAGCAACCAGAGGCTCTTTTTCGGTGATTTCTTCCGGTGGGTTAAGTCCACCCTCAACGAGCATTTCTTTCATCTCGTCAAAGCTGTATTCTTCCCATTCATCACCAGCATTTTTTCCCTGATTAGCACCGTCAGCCTTTGGGGCTTCTTGCACAGGGGGTTGAACTTTTCTTTTGAGCAGTTCTAGCTCTCTATCTGTCTTGAAATAGCGAGAATGGAGTTTGTATTCGGAGCTTACCCTTTCTCAAGGTTGCACTGCTAGTTTACCTTCTCCTTCTCTCAATTTCGCAACAGTCGGGAATGTACCAATATAGGTATATTCCCTTATGACTGTTCTGTCGGCCATCAGTAGTTATTGGTTAAGAACTAAATACATCCATATCCAACAGCTACAAAATTCTGACTATCTTTTCCGTTAATGTCATTCATTGCCCAGTAGAGGTATGCTTCAGCAATGCTAGATACCGCAAAATCTTCTTCAAAGTTCGTCTTGAGTTCTCCATGTGTTCCGTGCTGAATTACGATAGGGTCACAAACGATGATAGTTCCACACACATTGTTTGCTGCGGTAGTGGATACCTTACCATCTGCGTCTGTCAGCGGTATCAAATTCGTTACGAACAAATCTGAACCAGCAATATTCGTAATAGCACCCGTATAAATCGTAGAAGCTTGCCCGTTCTTTGATGCGTTTTTGAAGTCTTCCAATTTCATTAACCTAAAGTAGGTTTGGGAATCCATTATGATAATCTTTTTCAATGGCGAACTAGAAGAACTAACGAGTGCCTGCAGGTCGATGATGTCATCTACTCCGGTAAGCGTTCCGATATTGAGTTTCGTTTTCCCTTCTGCACCACTTAATCCGATAGCTCTCAATCCTTTTTTGAAGACGATACGATTATCAGTAGCATACCCTGGGAGTGCTTCAATTTCTGCTTTCTTTAATTCTTTGAAGTTAATATTTCCACTTGCAGTTGTTCCGTTTCCTAAAGTATTATCAGCATTGATAATAGCGTCAGCAATTTCAAGTGTGATACCTTCCTTCACGTCTCCGAGAAGCAACGCTTCTATTTCGATAACAGAGAAGGTAGCCAACTGATTAGAAATCTGTCCATTATTATAAAGCTGTTGAGCGTCCAAAGAAATCTTATCAGAATTCAGTGCAGCCAGTGTTTCTTTAGCTTTTTTGAATTCATCGGTCTTTGTTTGTTCTCCTTTCACAATACCTTTCTTCGCTCTTCCTTTGATAGGTACGTTGGTTCTTTCGCTTTCCAACTCCCTATGGGTTCCCTCAAACGCTTGCAGAAAGGAATATTCTGCCTTTTGGTCTGAAATGTTAATCAATTCTCCAACCGTAACACTTTCTGGTACAAATTCTGCTGCTGCACCTGGTTCTGTGGTAACATTAGAAAGAGAGTTTTTCCTAAATTTCTTTGCCTGTTCGAGTTCGTTTTGTAGAGTTTCCTCAATTTGAGATTCATCCATTTTATTATCAGCAACTTTTTTCAAGAGTTCGTTATATCTTACAACGAGTGCCGCTTCTCTAATAGTAAGGTCTTTTCTTTTTTTGTTGAGAAGACCGTTAATGTATTCCATTAGGTTCATTGCGTAAAAACAATAAGGGGTAAAAAGATTATCTCCTTTTCATCAGATGAGAAAGGCTGTATTGCACTTCTTCGTCAGATTTAGCAGAGAGAGGGGTGGTAGGAGCTAAAGGGACGTTCTTCACTTTTTTCTTTTCCGCATTTAGAAACTCCAATACCTTTTTCTGTTCTTCAATTTCTTTCTGTAATTGTAAGATTGTTGCTTCCTTCTGCTCTAACTCTTTCTTGCAAGTAAGGAGTTCGGCTTTCAGATTGACAATCTCATTCTCCTCAGTTGGTGTTGGTTGCCCTTCATCAGCAGGAGTATCTTCACCCGGTGCGTCTGTTCCATTTTCAGGAGCTTCTTCATCGGTTGCAGGTTGGGCGTCAGTTCCATCCGCATTCTCAGCGGGTGTTTCGGACGATTGAGGCTGCACCTCTTCGCCTTCCGCTTCCTCGTCATTTCCAGACGGTTCTTCAGTTGGTGAAGATGTATCATCAGTACCACCAGCAGGAGTTTCACCCGCATTTTCCACATTGTCTTGAGTGGTAATAGGATTATTGGGTTCACGGTCTAGCTCGACATCGGTTAGCCCGTTCTTTTCTAGCAAATTGCTTAATATCTTCGCTTCTGCGTTCACATTCGCACCCACAGATACAAAGGAGTATTCCACAATCTGTACTTTGGTATGGGTTTCTATTCGTAGCTCTCTTAATTGGTTTATCGCTTCCCAGATTTCATCTCGTGATTTTCCTTCTTCTCGTAGTCTATCTACCATATCCCAAAGCAATTCGGAGAATTCACTCGGTGTTTTCTCTTCGTTGGTGTCCTTATTGATATACTTGATTTCCAAAGCAATATGCCCCGTGGAAATATCACGAACCAATCCTCTGGACACTCTATGGTCTGTAAGGTCGTCATAGATGTATCCTATTGCTCCTAGGTATCCGTCTCTCACATACATATCTAGTGTCTTACCGATAGGTTGCTCCATGTTGTGTTGATAATAAACGCTTCCTTCATAGTCCGAAAAGTATTTTCTAAACCCTTCTTCTCGTGCAGAAACCAAGATACGATAGCCATTCAGATTTATCGTCTCATCGGAAAGAATCGCCTCAAATCCTACTGCACCTTCCGGTATAGGTTTGTGGATTTCTTCCGTTGGCTCTCGGGAAAGGTTTATTTTCCCTTTCGTGAACCCTCCGAATTCATTTACAAGCGACTTCAATTCTTTTTTGGAGAGGCTTCTGTAATAGTCCATAGAGTTCTCTTGGGTTTCCGTCCTTGCTATCAAGGCGTGGAGCTTCTCTTTGAGCTGTTCTTTGGTTAGTTTCATTCGATTATTGGTTATGTAATAAATCTAAAAGTTCTTCATTACTTACTGCTCCCTGCTGATGTGCCTTGAGGTAATTATCCATCACCTGCTGTACATCTCTAAAGAGCGTGGGGATAAACTTAAAGTATACTCCTTTTGGCAATTCCTGTACAAGAGCTTCAAACTCTTCTTGCAGTTTCGCCGATAATTCTTCTGCGGTTCTGGTTATCTTGGCATTCGCCATCTTCAGCACTTCTTTCAACTCCGCTTGGCTACCACCAGCACGCATATATCCTAATGACCTCAGGTCTAACCCGAGAGCCATTGCAACCATATTGGAATTGTAGAGCCTACCGTCCAACCCAGAAACGATTGCTTTGGTGTTGTCGATTATTTTTATATCTTCAATGACATTGGAATATAGTGGCGTTCCGTGATTATCTACCCCTTGGAACTTCGTCTTGAGTTTATCACCGAAGTGTTCAACTTGGTCGCTATCTATTACCTCATCTCCCATCATATCCCTTAATTTGAATACAATTCAGGGGGAAGCGTCATTTTTGTAGAAGGCGATTGCCGTTGCTCTGGTTGCTTGGTCGAGAATTGCGTCATCAATAGCACTCGCAAACTCACAGTCTCCGTATCCTTGCCTGTTGGGGTTAGGAAGGAAGATAGTTTTTTTATAGTCAGTCAGCTTTTTACCGTTGTAATTAACCGTCTCGTCTCCGCTGGGATTGACGGTGATAGAGATTTTTCTGGGGTCAAGGAGTTGCAGTCTCTCCGCAAATCCGTTTTCATTAGTTTTTAGCGGTGCAACTATATTCATCCCACAACATACTCTGTGAAGGATACTAAGGTAGATGTAGTTCACTAAATTATCGTTTCAGAATTGTTCTTTTACCTTTCCCAAAATCTCGTTTGTAAGTGGAGTCTCTACCAGTTGGTCATCATCATCTATCATTGCGAGATACTGAATTGACTCTGTCAGCATTCTAATTGCTCTTGAGCTTGCTATGTTCTTCTGTCCTACTGCTATGGTAAGATTGTAAGAATAGGTAGCACTTCATAGGAAGCTGTGCAGATGATTATTGCCTACTTTCCTATATGCACCCGAGAAGAGCGACAAGGCACTATGGGCGGCGTCATCACCAAAAGCATTATCCTTTTTCCTCTTAAACAACTGGTTGATTGATTTTCTGATTACGTCTACAAATCCCATAGCTAAAAGAAAAACGAGGATAAAACTACCTCGCTAATATCGTTAATACTGAGTATTTCAAACATTATGTAAATCTATGGGGCATTTTGGTACTACTTTTATATTATCAGACAAAAATTTCTGCTTTCTTTTCCTTCAACGACCGAACGAAAGCGTCTACAAGGTTATCTTGTCCGCCTTCTTCTCCAGTAAATTCTACCAGCTCTTGTATCAGCCCCTCCGTTTCGCCTTCGACAAAAAAGATATATCCCTCCATCAAATCGCCCTCGTGTTCTTTTAATCTCGTTACCTTGTCCTTGGTGGCGTGAACAATATCTACTGCCAGTCCTTTCCTTATTAATCCTCTGGCGAGGGTTTCCCCACCGTTGTTGCTTTCAATTACGATACGCCTTACGTTGAAGTTGTGATAAAGAGCGATGACAACATTTTCAAAAGCAATCTGGTCTTTCTCTTCGCCAGATAACGCCCTGACTTTCAGGACAAACTTTTTGTATTTCGTCATTGTTTTCTCTGGCTTCTCTGGATGAGGGACTTTAATCTTGAGGTGTCCCGTAACCACCACCCCAATATCGTCTGATACCGTCTTGAGAGAGAAGGCGGGGTCGATTCCGATGTTGATATAATCAAACTTTTCTGGCAATTCTGATTTCTTGATTTTATGTAGCCATTCAAGCTTCACGAATTTCTGTGCTCACACCATCGGGATACCCAAATAATTCTGATTAAATCAGCTTTTTTGCTCTCTTTTCTTGGTTTCGAGAGAGACTTTACGTTTGGCTTTCGGCTTCCCTTCATTGTATGTTTTCGCCTCATTGTCCGTCTCTACAAACCTTTCCCGCTGAACTGTTCACTCTTTTGCTCCTGCTGGTCAGTAGATAAAATTAGAGAAGGTACGTCGGTCTGGTTCGTCTTGGTAGGTATTCTTGATTCTCACATTTCTTCCGTCGAGCCTTATCACATTTCCCAGACAGATAATCTGTGCCTCTTGGCTCAGTCATCCAAACACTTCTTCTTGGATAAAGTGAAAGTCTTCTTCAATCAATCTCACGTTCTTGGTGTTCTTGTTATTGTCGATATCATCAATATTGAGATGGTCTGGTCTTATCATTCAAAAGTTGGGATGATAGTACAACTCTCATCTGATAGCTTCCCCCATACCAAACGCCTTTACCTTGATTCCGTTCGTGGTGATGAACTCATTGATACCCGACTGGATAAGGAAATCTTCTAATCTGGATTTTATCCCCCTAACGTATAGCACCCCGAAATCATCAATAATCCTTTTATTGCTTACAAGGATATTAGCAATAATGAAATTAAACGCCTTCGCCTTCGTTTTATCATAGCAGAGATTGCAAAGAAAATTTGCTTTTGAATAACAGATTTTCCGACATTCGTAAGCGATACCGAGAATGGTAGTCTTTGCACTATCTCTATGCCCCTCTACGTAAAGGTTCAATCAGCTTTCTGCTGTTTTTATTCGTTGGTGGTGATAGTCTGCCAGTTTTGGATACCCCAGCGAATTATAAAAGTACCAAATCAAAAAATGGAAAAAACTCTTTTCACAAAGAGCTATCCTTGTTGCTTTATTCTGTAAGAGGTTTAAGGTCTTCTGGAATTCTGACATCTTTTCGCTTCCTTACAAAATAAAGTATATCTGATTTAATTCTTTTCTTACAACGGTAAAAAGTCTTTCTGTCTCTAAATCACATTTCGACACGCAGCTTCCTCCATTCGCAGAAACCCTCCAAATAATATTTTTTTACGAACAAAGCTTTCTGAAACTCTTGCTGTTCAGCATAATAGAAATAGAGTTTTTCATAAAAGCTTGTTTCGTATTGCATTATGTTTTTCAGGAGATAAAGTTTTTGGTGGATTATAACATATTATATCATAAATTAAATAAAATACACATACTGGGAGAGGGACAATTTTATTAAACCCCGAGAATTTTCTTGCCTCCTATTTTTTATACCACAGTCCGTTCCTAGTTATTTGACATATCTCTATTCTGTGAGCATACCCCCCACTTTTATCATTTCCCCAACAAACTTTCAATATCCTTTTTCTCCTCTTCTGTCAGTTGGGTATTGATTTCAATTGATTTTTTCCCTTCTTCTTTGAGGATTTTCGTAGGCTTCCCCATCTCCGTAAGAATCATCTCTCGCAGTTTCTCCAAGTCTTTCATATCTACATCTTTAATGTCTTTGGGGTTCTCCTTGTTGCCTCACATTATGTTCAACTTGAGTCTAGCAAGGTTAATGACGGTTTTGTGCATATCTCACAAGTCCTTTAAGTCTGGCTTGTATATTTCGATAAACTCTTCTTTCGCTCTCTCTTGTGCCTCTTTGATTATCTCTTTCCTGAATATTTCTTTGTCCTCTCTTCGTCATTTTGTTTGCTTCGCCGTGTTTCAACTTACTCACTTATTGGTGCCTAACTCTTGCCTTATAAACTCTGCAACTTCCATAATTGGAGAAACAAGATACTTGTTTTTTAGCTCTTCCCAATTGTGTTTTTGCTTCATTGCTCTTTGATAGAAGATAAAGATACCATTCACAGTCAATCAACAAAGAACGAGTCAGATTTCTTTGCCCTCTGGTTGAACTGCTGATAAGATTTCCTGAATTTTTTTTGCTCTCTTTTGCTCAATCATTTAATGATTGATGTTGTGGTTGGTGCAGGGTGGGTCATCGTTTAGTTTGGTTAGTTGTAAAGCTTGATTACAAGCTTAACGCTAACGTTTGATTAAGCAAGGTTTTCTTCGCTAAATCCGCTTATTACTACATCTTTGAAGGTTTCTTTGATTTTCTTCGGTGCTCCTTTGTAGAATACGAGTATGTTCTGGTGTACTTTCCCAACTTTCCTACCGGCGTAAAATTGTTTCTTCGTCCTCAATGGAACGGTTCAGAGCTGATTGAGTAGGATAATGTCGTTGTAAAAGTCCGCTCCGTTCTCTCTGAATATTCTCTTGGTGTCCTCTACGAAAGGATAATAAAAGCCTGTTTTTCTGTCTCTTACTTCTCCTACCACAAACACGGCAAATCTGTTGTCTTTCAAAAGACTTAAAGTCTGAGTGATGATTTCGGTGTAGTTGCTCAAGAACGTCTGGTATTCCATATTGCTTAAGTCCTCAGGATTGTCGGAATACTTCTCTAAGTCTACATAAGGAGGGCAGGAGAATATCATATCAGCTTCGGTATGTTCCAGAATTTTGTTGATTTCTGTGGAATTACCACAAAGCCGCTTCGGTCAATACCTGTTTCCTAACTTATCTGCCATATCAAAGGCTTGTTTTTCGTTTGCTTTCACCTGTTTTTCACTCAAATCTACTCCGTAGTAATTGTACCCAAGCTTCGCTGCAACCATCCCTCTTACACTTCATCAGGCGAACGGGTCAATAATCGTTCCCCCAGGTGTGCAAAACCGCTTGTAGCATATCTCACAGAGAACGGGGTCAAAGATTGATAGCATTCCTCCTTCTTCTGTGATTGCTGTATTGGCTGTCTCGGGGTCGTAGTAGTCAATCAAATATTCCTCCTGAAACTCCTTATCCGTCAGCTTTCTTCCGAGTTTCTTTTCAGTTTTCTCCTTAAAGTTGTAATATCAGGGTATCCCCATTTGCGTACTTCACGTTGTCTCCGTCTGTTCTCTTCCGACATTGCTTTTTATTCCTAGTGCTAACCGTTCCTGCTTTCTTTGTATCCGGTATCCTTGTTTGGTATCGAGTACAGAGAAGGGAGGCACGCCAAACTCTTCAGTCAGTGATTTCTTTTCTATCTCTAGTGGTTGCAGGGCGACATCGAGGGGTGTTATACCAAACTCTCCGAGGGGGAGAAGTTCAACCTCCAACCCCTCAACTCGTGCAGCGAACTCTTTTCTGTCCATCTCGGAGAAACGGGTATTGTATTCAACCACTTTTTCCTTCGCTTGCTCGAGTGTGTCTGCCTTGATGTAGATACAAGGGATATTGTCAGCGGGGAGTAGTTCCCCCTCGCTGGCAAGTTCATTGAGTGCTTTTAGTCTTTGGTGTCCGTCTAGGATTAAGTTATCGTGTTCATATCGTAAGTAGATGGGAGCGTCAAAGCCTTTCTGCTTTATAGTCTCTTTTAGACTTTGTATCAAATCAGGGCGTTCTTTTTTCAATCCACCTTGGAAGTCTTTTAGTGCTGTTCTCTGCACGAATGTTCAGCCTACGATGTTATTTTTGAGCATAGGGTGAGGTATTACTAATAAAAGAGCATACAATAGTTATCTACTCCCCGTTGTATGACGGGAATAGACGCACACTTAAATCTCTCAACGCATAACAGCACAGCTAAAGCTACTACTATTATCCCTCCCACTATCCGTAGGAGTCTCTCTATGGTGCTATTCATTATATTGTTGGTAAAGAAGTAAAACTAACTAAGATAGGTATTTGGACGAGCTACGCCTTTGATGTATAATGGTAAATTGCTGTAATTTCTGTTGCGTGGCTCGCTCTTCTTCGCTTCCCTTGCTGCTCTCAGCTCTTCGCTACACTGCTTGCACAAGTTCCCTTTAACAATTAACTTGTTGCAGTTCCCGCATTCTTTCATTTGTTTGTTTTTCATTTCTATGTTCGCTAAGAAATAAAAGAGAAAAGTCTGGCTATTCAATAGAGCAGTAAGACGAGCAACATAATCATAAGAGTTTGTTTTATTACTTTCTGTCTCCTTTCTATTCTTGCAGTTTTTTCACAAATGTCATTTACCCTATCGCAAAGGTTTAAAACATTTCCGTTTATGTAATATATTCTCTCTTGAACAATTTCTGGATACTTAATGTACATCGTTCATAGATTTTTTGATTTGTATCCTGGTTCTTTTTCGCTCATTTCTTCTTCACTTCTTGCATTGCACTGAAAAAATGGGTCATAAGATGCAAATATTTTTGGGGTTTCTATGGCATCTCTTACGTTCCGCCCAGAAGACAATCTTTTTCTAAATGCACTTTCACTTACCGCTTTCTCTCACTGCTTCTTACAATGAAATTCATAAAACTCTTTTTTGGTTAACATTGTGATAGTTGGTAAAAGTAAAAATTACCCTTTTAACGAAGGGTTTTTTGCGAAAATCTCGTCAATTTTCGATTGATATTTTTCTATCCACTCTTTAATTTCGTAGGTGTACACTTTGAAGAGAGTAGGGGATTGCTTGTAATGCAATAAACTTCCTTCCAAGTCTTCAACTCTGCTCTTTCCTATCTCTTTTACAAGGTTTATTCTGAATATCTGCTGTTCTCAATTTCCCATTGCCTTATGATTACAGGGAAACATACATTGGGGTCTTACATTATCAACACATCGTCTAAGATGTAGTACCGCCCTAGTTATCCAATGTCAACAGGTGATTTTCTTTCGATGTAGCTTTTTTCAGCAGGTGAAGCAAGTACAAAAACCATTTTCATCAGCATAAAAAAGTCTGATATATTTTGAGAAAACTTTATCTAGTTTTCCTACAAGTTTTTTTCTGCTTTCTTTTTCTTTCATAACTGAAAATTCCTAAGTTATAAAACTCAGGATAACACACGCAACTATCACATATCATAATTTTACTAATTACTAACCATTTTTCAATACTATTTGATAACTTCTGGTTATAGCCTTTTTAATACTTTACATTTATTTTAGTTTACATTTTTGTATAATGTAGATGTGTGATAGTTGGATATGATTTTATATTATTATATTCAACTAATGGAAGAGATAATGAATAAGTTTAGGTCATTCCTAAAAACTAATGGATTTTCATATTCGGCAACATACTCTTATAATTTATCAGTAGATAAATTTGTTAATTACCGGCAGAGTAGGGGAGTGGCAGTGAAAAATCCTGAATATATTACTTTGGAAATGATAGAGGAGTGGAAGGGGAGTATGCTAACTAACGAAAGGACTATAAATCAGTATCTTTTTGGAATAAGAAAATTTCTTTTTTTCTGTGAGATTTCAGATTTCAAGGTACTAAATTATAAGAAAATTCTGATTTGTAAGGAGTTTAGACCAGAGAAATCGTATATTACGAGGGAACAAATGGAAAATTATTTAGACATCATACAACATTGAAAAGGAAACTTTCTTTCCAAAATAAGAGATTTCTTAATCGTTAAAACTTTACGGTCAACTGGGCTAAGGATTTCTGAACTCTTATCGATTAAGTTTCAAGATGTGGATTCTGACGGTAGCATCAAAGTTATAGGGAAAGGCAAGAAAATAAGGACGGTGTTTCTTTCGGAAGAGATTATAAAACAGGCTAATTTTTATCGCTATACCAGAGAAGAAACAAGTCTGATTTCTGATTTTATGTTTGTATCTCACTCTAGAAGTTCACGGGGAAAAAATTTATCGAGAAACTCGGCTGAGGAAATGATTAGAAAACTTAATAATAAACTGTGAATTATGCAGAAACTCACGCCACATTCATTCCGTCATTGATTTGCAACTTACATTGTAAGAAAGGGAGGAAATTTGGTAGATTTGCAGCACGCTTTGGGGAATTCTAATCTTGCTACAACATCAACTTATCTTCATTCAGACGCAAGTAGAATAAGAGAATTACAAAAATTAGTAGAATAAAAGGGTTGTGTTGTGCAAAGTATACAATAAAAGAGTAGATTTAAACTACTCTTTTAAAAAAGTAAAAAAAGTCTTGCAATTTGAAAATTTATGAGTATAATTACTACGACAATGTGAAACCGATATGCAAAAATGGAGTTTAACTCCATTAAAAAAATTCTATGCTTTACCTTGCACAAGATACATTGTGCAAGGTAAGAATCACCGGGATTCAGACTAGGTTTAGTTTGTTTACTGCGAATGAACCTTTTTAGCTACTTTGCACAAAAACTTTGTGCATTCGCTCCGCAAGTAGCATTTCGTAAATTTTCCATATTGGGGGAATGTGATTCTTACCCGCTCGAATGACTAAAAAATAGGGGACTACTCCTCTACTCTGCTTTAATTGAAAAATATAGTTCAGAATTGTATTTACCGCTTTTGCACAACACCTATTGTGTGTCCGTTCGGGAAATTTTTTTCTATGGAATGAAAAGTTTTGGCGTATTTTCGAGGCAAAAAAAGCTCGCTTCGCTCGCTGGGGGGGAGAAATTATTTGCTGTTTATTTGTTGATCATTTACACAATTTTTCCATCTACAACGATTTCTATACTTTGTCCGTATTCATAATTTATTGCAAAGTCTTTTGCTTCTTGTAAGTTTTCATAATCTCAAAAAATTAATTCCGCAAATTGAACTTGTCGGGTGTTGTGATCGGTTTTGATGATGTGGATTATTTTTGGATTTCTCATGAGTAGTATTTATATAGTTAATATCTTCTCTTTTTCTTCATAAAATTTTTCAAAACCATCCACTATAATCATATTTTCATCATGTCTCTCATTGAAAGAAAAGAGTTTTCTACTTTGAATATTATGAGTTTTAATAAGTATTTTCCTCTGATATCCATGTTTCTGGCAAGCTTGTAATAAAAGATGTACAGCATTCTCCAAAGATTCGCTTTCTTTTTGAATCTTTACAGGAATTGGTTTAAAGGTTTTTTCTGTCTTCAAAAATCAGTCAATACCTTTATTTCTTTGTACTGGAATAATTTGTAAACGATCTAAAAGATCTGAAAAAGCTGAATCTTTATTTATATAAGCATCTTTCCCTTTTTTTAACAGTTCTGATTCTGTTTTTATTGGATTTTTTAATCTAGTGTTTGATAATGCGATGGCATCTTCCGACTTGTCGATTCAAACAAAATTTCTATTAAGAAGTTTTGCTGCTACAAGTGTTGTTCCACTTCAACAAAAAGGATCTAAAACAATATCTTCTTCATCAGTAGTCAATTTGATAATGTTTTCTAAAAGTAAAATAGGTTTTTGAGTAGGATAGCCTACCCTTTCTTTTGCTTTTGGATTCAAATAAGGAATTTCCCAAACATCTGAAAGAGGCACTCCCCTTTTCTCTTCAATCAATTCCACATTTCCCTCTTTTGAATTTTTGTAAACTGTTTTTCCGTTTCAGTCTTTTATTCTTTTTTGAAAAATTTGATCAAGGTTAGTGGTTGGAGAATAGTCTGTATACATAGGATTAAATTTAAAATCAGCCGTTTTGCTGTAAAAGAAAATTACTTGATGACTATTTAATAGTCATTTTTTTGCATTTGACCATCTTTTATATGATCGAATAATTTCACTCTGAAAATTTTCAGTTCAAAAAATCTCATCCAAAGCAATTCTTAAATAATGGGAAGCACTACGATCACAATGCAAAAAAATACTTCCTGTATCTTTTAAAACTCTTTTACACTTTTGAAGTCTCTCTTGAATATAATTTTTATAAGTGATAATATCGTCCCATGTATCATCAAAAGTATACTCTTTACTATTATCTCTTGTTTTTAAGACTTGTGTTTTTTGGGTAAAAAAAGGAGGATCAAGATAAATCAGATCAATAGTATTTGATCCTATTTTTTCAAGTTCGTGTAAAGAATCTCAATGGATAAGCATAGTTAATATACATAAAATAAAACTATTCCTTCGTCTTTTTATTTGCAATTTCTTCTAAAATTTTCAAAAGATCAACACCTGTTTCTTTTTTAACAAAATTCCAAGCAGAATCACCAAAGTAATATGCTCAGTTCACACCTGCATACACAGTTTGTAAAGTTTCTTGTATTCTAATTGCTTGGGATCTATTAGGATAATAAAACATAATACGAATTGGAGTATATCCAGCATTTTTTATATTTTGCACTCTTGTATGTTCTTTTGTAATATGATCTCCATCTGTTGTGGCATCTCTCCATTTTATTTCATAAGCCTGATTTTCAACTAAACAATCAATTTCAAAAGTGGCTGGTCTTGCCCCTATCTTATTTGGAATTTTTACTTTTCTTTGAGCATGAGGAAATTTATCTTCAAAACATAAAATCGTTGCTTCTTCTAAAAAAGAACCTGCATATTTATAGAGAAAACGACCTTTATTTTGATATACATCAATTAGTTTTCCTTCTTTTGAAGTTATTCATAACACTCTATAAATTAAGTAATGAGCATTGTTGTCTTCTTCCATTTCTATAACACGATCATTCATTTTTTCTTTTAGAGTCTTGGAATAAGAGTCTGCTAGTGCGATAATTTTTTCTTTAATGGTCATTTTCTAGTAAATAAAGTAATAAAAATCAATTTGATTTTATAAATCTTCTCCTTGAATTAAAGAGATTATTTGAGCAATAGAATTTTTTAATTCTTGTTCATTGAGTGGATCGTTATTAGTATTTTCAGGATGGTGAATTATATTTCTGATTTTTGTTGATAAAGTCGTATCATATTCTACAACTGACTGATCGAGTTTTAAGTGTCTATATTTTTGATCTTTTGTTAGTCATTTACTAACAAGATAATTATCAAATTCTTTTGGGTTATAGTATTTTTCATCTTCTAGGATAGCCTTGGCTTGAATATATCAGTATAACTCATTATGAAACTCTATCGTTGGAAGATTATATGCAATATAATTTATTTCTCACCAAGTAGGGCTATATTGTCCAAATAAGCATAAATTATTAGTTGGAGTAATAATAATATTTTCATTTTTCTTACAAATAAATACATTTCTTATTTGATGATTTTCTTGAAAAATATAAGGTGAATGAGTAGTTAGAAATATTTGTTGAGTTTGTCATAACACACCAAATGCTTGTGCAAGTTTAATTTGTGCAGATGGATGAAGACAAAGCTCAGGCTCATCTATGAAGAAATAAAAAGGCTTTTGGGTTTCTCTATCTTCTGCTAATAAATCAATATAGACTTGTAATAAGGTTAAAGCGATAACTCTTTGCATTCAACTTCCCTTATCTTCTAAAAAAGTTTCTGTTCAATCGTTAACTTGAATTTTCGTGTTTTTGAAATAAGAGCTTATGTCCATGTTATCAAAATAAAAATTCATAGAAACATCTCAAAATTGGTTTTTGAAAATATTTTCTGCTTTTTTAGAAATACCTGCCAATTTGGCCTTCAAGCTTTCATCTCATTCATTAAAAGCTTTTTTATGAGCTTCTTCAAGGTCTTTATATAATTGTTCATTTTTAAATGATTCTGATATTCTATTTATCAATTTCCCACATATTGTAGCACTACCAAATTTTGCTATATCATCAGGACTCGTATCAGCTCGTATAAAATCAATATCAAAATTCGCTAAAAATGCTTTATCAAAACCAGAAACATTTTCATATTGATTTGCAGTTGCATTCCATACTCATAATTTTTTCACATCCATGTCTACTTGTTTTTTTCATTGAGTTATGGTTTTATTTTCTGAGCTACGACATAATTTCAATATTTGTACTTCATCATTTTCTATAATATATGTATGGTATTTAGGTTCCAAAGTTTTTTTTAAATTTCCGATCATTTCTAATTTTACAATAATATCTTCTCACAAGTGGTTTTTATTCTTCAAATTTTCAATCTCTTGCCCTTTTGAAAGTCAATTGAATAGAAAATCAATTGCTTCAAAAACAGTTGATTTTCCTGTGTTATTTTCTCCCACAAAAAAATTCAATCCACTATTTGTTCCATCAGGATAGTTAAATTCAATTGTTTGTTCTTCTTTAAATCATTTGAAGTTTTTAATGGTGATACTTTTTATGAACATTCTAATTGTATATATTATATAAATCAGCCTTTTTTCAATAATTTTTGAAACTTTTTCTCCTGTTTTTTATATTCATCTGGATCTTGCAATAATTTCTTTATTCTTGTTTCTTCTGCATTTTGATCTATGTAATTAACTACTAATCAACATCTTTGACATATTCGGTTTGTTGTTCAAATCGGAGAAAAAAATGCTGATTGAACAGCTGATTTCTCTCCATAATTTTCTACATGAATATGGGTACAATGATTTTTAATCTTATTTTTTATATCTTGTTTTTTTCATTCTAAATATTTGTTAATGTCAAACGAAAAAGAAAATCTGACAGCAACGATTCCCAAAATTGCAACTACAATTGTTATGATAATTTGCCGGAAGGTCATTCGTAGAAAATAAAAGGATAAAAACTCTGGTCTTATTGATTACATATATTTTCTTTGTTAAGAAAGATTTATATATACACATCTCTTAATTTTTTTTAAACATTATGTGTTATATAAATTTCCAATTAAAAGTATTTTTGTATATCTCTATACTAAACTATAATTCTGCTCCAATTTTTCAAGCTCAATTACAAAAACAACAACTTGCCTTCCCATCAGCTTTATCAACATCACCTTATATAATCCATAAATTTTTGCACTAAAGGGCAATCTCCCCCCTTCGCCCTTCGGGCGATTTTTTGCCTCTTATTTTATCGGAAGCCAAAACTTTTCTCTTTGTTTATTCGTTTCCCTCACAGGTATCCGCTTTGCGTCTACACTCGCACAACCTGGATACATTGTGCAAGGTAAAACGATTGAAAAACCGATCTTTAAATTTCAAGCGAAATGCACACTTTTAAATAAAATAATAGATGAGATAGCTAAATATGTCGGTACTACATAGTGTATTTTAATTGTTTATCAAACTCTACTTCATAAGGAGTC
>JAITQZ010000094.1 GCA_031288635.1 Candidatus Peribacteria bacterium
CGGGCCGGAGGGCGCGGCGCCTTTGCGGTGGTCCAAGACTCAACGCGACTGCGGCCGCGTGTAAAAGCCAGCGCAACTATTCCTCTCTCGAGGAGTGGCGATGAGGTCTTCTTTTGGCCGTTTTCTGAAAGGCGCGTGAAAACATCTAAAGATACTGAAAAAAAGGCGCATTGATGCTATACTAATAATATAGTTGCGATGATATAGATATGTCAGCGCATTGGGAGAAAACTTGATGGGAAGACCATTTGAACAAGAATTAAAGGCGATAACGGGAACCTATCATATCTGTTCAAGGTATGATTATGATAGTTTGCGTAAGTATATTAAAGAGGCAATTGCTGATCCAATAATAGCCGTTGGGTCAGGCGGATCATTTTCTGTAGCAACTGCGTTTTGTGTTTTAATAGAATCTTTTGGAGGATATGCGAAGGCAATTACGCCTTTTGAATTACTGAATGAGAAAAATACATATAAATGTCATATTGTATTATTTACTGCAGGTGGGAGTAATCCTGATACGATAAACGCATATAGATATATCAAAAAACTAGAACCATTAAGTACTTATGTCATATGCGCAAAACAAGATAGTATAATTGCTAGTGAAATGCAGAAATATTATGATTATAATATTCAATCAGTTGCTATCCCAAATGGGAAAGATGGCTTTTTGGCAGTAAACTCTACAATGGGAATGCTGTCTATGTTCCGAACGTTATACCATACCATCAAGTTCACGGATGACGACAAAGAAGTCATCATATGGGATGAAGTGAGTATTGATAACAATATATACGATAGAAAAACAATTATTGCTTTAGGAGGCAGATTAACTATGCCTGTCGCTATCGACTTTGAGTCGAAATGTACAGAGGCAGGTCTAGTACAAGTGCAAGTAGCCAACTTAAGAAATTTTGCACATGGTCGACATCATTGGATTGCCAAAAACAAAGATACAACAGGGATTATTTGTTTTATTACTCATCAAGATAAAGAGTTAGCAGAAAAAACACTTCGGTATATTCCTGAAATTCCCAAGGTGGTAATCGAAAGTAGCCATAACAATATAGATTCTTTCCCAGAGTTGTTCTCTCAAATGTTTCATGTGGTTATGGGGTTTGGAAAGCAACGAGGGATTGATCCAGGGAGACCTCAAGTACCTGAGTTTGGAAGGAGGATTTATCATATCAACTACAATCTCACTAAACATGATTTCGAATTACACGATAGAGAGAAAAATCTTTTTAAAAGGGCTCTATATAGAAAAAATTCAGCGGTGTTCAAATCAGAAAATCAAGATTTCTATAATCACTATTTATTGGGATACAATAAATTCAAAGAAGCCCTTACTTCTAATTCATATAATGCAATTGTTTTGGACTATGATAATACTGTGGTCTTGGCTAACGATGTCAACTCTTTAAGTTATCGCACAATCGTTAATCATATTATTGAGTTGCTAAAAAATGGAGTTACCGTCGGTTTTGCAACAGGAAGAGGGAAATCAATCTGGGATTCTTTGAGAAAAGTACTCCCTGAAAACTTGTGGACAAATGTTTGGATAGGTTACTATAGTGGTGCATACATCAAAAACTTAACGGAAGACGTTGAGAATGTCAATAAATATGAAGATATTGAATTATTGAATATTGATTTATGCAAATATAAGGGGTTTGATGATTGCTTGAAATATAAGAACTCCCAGATAACAATTATTGCTGATAAATGTAAGCGGAGTTGGATGCTCGGTTTAATACAAGAGATAATTGAACAAAAAAAGTACAAGGTGAGGACTTCACAATCCGACCACTCTATAGATATTATTGCAAATAGTGTTTCGAAAAAGTGTTTGCTTGATTTTTTCACTAAAGACAAGAGTCTTACTGCGCTTTGTATTGGTGACTCTGGCGATTTGCATGGAAATGATTATGATTTGCTCAATACGGAATTCGGTTTGAGTGTTGATAAAACATCGTATGCATTTGATACATGTTGGAACTTGGCACCATTAGGGTTTACTGGTCCAGCGGCTACTCTCTACTATTTGGAGAATCTAGTGATGACAAAGGATATGGGGAATTATAAAATAAAGATATAGGTAATGAAGCAACGGGTGAGATATGAAGCAAGATCTAGCAAATGAATTACTTTCGACGATTATGGATTGGGAATCCAAAGATGTTGAAGAATATCGTGAACGTTTAGAAGATATTGCAGAATTAAAATATGATCGCTATCAGCAATATCGTCCGGGGGGAAGATTTTTAGAAAACCTAACTATTTGGCTTAACCAATTTGATGAATTGGCCGAGAAAAAAGTGGCCTTTGATTTTTTGTTGCAAAGGCTGATTTTCATTTCACCTGATGAATTAAATCATTTAGTAGGTATGGTTTTCCCCGATATAATCAAATTGATTCTCAAAGAAGAGTCGCGAAAAATACAAAAAGAGGAAGAACTTGAACTTTCAATTGAAGATAAACTTGTGTTGCTCGAGGTATTGAGAAATGAGTCTTTATTTTTAGGGTTAAGCGATGGGGCCAGAATTGATGTATTTAGAAGATTAACTTCGGAGTTGAACCATGAACAAATCTGTTTGAGTTATGAAATACCTGACAGCAAATATGATGACATTATGGAGGCTATCATAAAGCAGATCGATAGTATGAAATTGGGAGAAGAGTTGAAAAGGATTGCAAGTCCACCGTCAATCAGGAATATTTTCCTTCTTGATGACTTTTCGGCGAGTGGTATCAGTTTTATTCGGCAAGAGAAAGATGATAATGGGAATAAAATATGGAAAGGGAAAATCAGCAAATTAATCAAATCATTTAAAGGAAACGGTTTTAATTTATCAACAATTAAGGTCGTAATAATTCTATATGCTGCTACAGATAGTGCTATTACACACATAAAAGACAATCTATCCGAGTATAATCAAGAAAATGAGATTGCTATGGATTTCGATGTTCGGGCCATACAAATAGTTCAGCCCTATCAGTTATCTACTAAAGAGAATGCGTTATTTAAAAAGTATTTCGATGATTGTATTATAGACTCTCATTATAAAAAAGGAAAACACGAAAAACCATTTTTGGGCTTTGATGAATGTGGTTTACCGATAGTGCTTTATCACAATACACCGAACAATTCGTTTCCTATCATATGGAGTACGGATAATGCTTTATTCCCACGAGTAACTCGTCATAAGGATGTGTGATTATGATTCCGAGAAATCCATTCTTTATTGGAAATACTGAAAAAATTGACACGGATTCATTATTTTTGTCGCTATTCAACGCAAAGGTAACAGAATATATTAAGCCTGAGTACCTTCATAAAGTAGTTTTTTTCAGAAGTACCCCGGGGGCTGGGAAATCTAGTATTTTTCGTTTATTTTCACCCAGTGTTTTGCGGGAAATTGTAGGCAACTCAAACCCAAATTATGAAGAAACGCGAATTTTTTTACAAGAACTATCTGTTATTACAAATAACAATATTAACTTATTAGGAGTACAACTATCATGTGCAGGGAATTATAGCATTATCGATGATTTGTATGATAATGGGAAAAGGACACAGTTGTTCTTCGCGTTATTAAATCTGCGTATTCTTCGTACCACACTAAAAAATCTATTAGTATTGAATAAAATGCATCAACAAGATCTTAGCCATATCACTTTTGTTGATATACCTCCAGACATTGCAAGTTGTATAGATGTAAAATGGAATGGAGAAGATATTTACAATTGGGCAATAAACGAAGAGAATAGAATATGTAGAGCGATGGATGATATTAATGATCCGGGCGCTATTCCGTTCGCTCTTAATTCATTATCGTTTTTGTCAATTATCGGTGCCAACAACTTACTAATCGATAATCAGAGCACAACCGAGCATACCCTATTAATGCTTGATGATTTGCATTTGCTAACGGAAAGACAACGTAATGAGTTGCGCGAAGAAGTTTTTAAACAGAAATCCACTATTGGAATATGGATAGCTGAAAGAATATCTGCTTTGACATATGATAAGATACTTGGGACAACTGGAGATGAACCCAGAGATTATATTGAACTTCTTGTTGAAAAGGAGATTAACCTAAGAGAAAAACAGTTATTTCTAAATGATATTGCGGATAGAAGAGTAAAAATCAATTTCAATGATACAATAGGAAATTATGCTTCTTGCATTGAGGAAAATTTCACAGATGGTTTTAAGCTAGAAAATACAATATCAAAATTAAAAGAATACATATTTGAGAATGGACTAAACAAAGAACTATTTACTTACTTTACTGAAAACTATCATGAGAATTATTCTGGTGCGATTTTCTTACGCGCGTTGAAAATACTCATAGATAGGAGGTTGGGAGAGGCTCAATTAAGCTTCTTGCCAAAGAAAAATATTCCTATTGCATATGTTATTTCAGAGGATGGGAAAAAGACCAAAGTAGATGACTCGGCATTAATGTCCAGCGCGGAATTTTATCTATGCATTGAAAATAAACTTCCATTCTATTACGGCATGAAAAAATTGTCGGCACTCTCATCGAATAATATAGAACAATTCCTAGAGTTTGCTGGAGCGATTTTTGAGAGAAGAATCGCAGAAAGTTTTACATCGTCTAAAAAGAGGAAAGGCAAGATATCAGCTACCGAGCAAGAAAAAATCATTAAAAAGATTGCTCAGAAAAAATGGGATTCAATCACTAGGCAATATACCAATTACAAAGATATTAATAATCTTTTAGAGAACATATGCTCCATATGCGTTGAGAACAGGGATAAAGCGCTAGCGTCATATTCGGGAGGTTCATATACTGGGATAGGTATAAATGAAGATCAGTTTAAAGAGTTGTCTGTTGCAGAATCCAACATTGATGTAACTAGGGCACTAGCAAATGCAGTTGCATCCAATTATTTGGTTGTTAGAGACGTTTCGCAGGGAAACCAAAATGAGAAATGGAAAGTTTTCTATCTTAACAGATGGATCTGCGCTTTGAATAATTTACCCTTACAATACGGTGGTTGGCGTCCATTAGCGAAAAATAAATATAAGGTCCTTACTCAGAAAACTCCTAGTATTGCGTTCACGACACTGGAGGATTATGCTAATGCATGACTGGATGAATTACAATATGTTAGTGGACAATCAAATTACGGAGTATTTTATCGAGCATAAAATACAAGATCAACACAATCTACTCATAATGGGTGAAGGTTTTGATAGCCGGATGTGTAAAGGTCTGGAGTGCCTATCTGGGTTTTTGGAAAATTCAGAAATTTGGAAAATCCATTACGCTGAAGCAAAAGACTCTCAATCGGAAGCGTATAAAAGCCTTATTGATGAAAATATCAAAACATTTAATAGTTTAACGAAAAGTATAAAGACAGAATTAGCTATATTGAAAATGTGGACAGAGGGTTCTGAAGAACGCTATATTGCAGAAATACAAGCGACTAAATTTATTAAAGATAATCAAGGGAATATAGGAATTTTTGATAATGTTATCATTGATATTAGTGCATTGCCACAATCGATTTACTATCCAATGTTAATTAAGTTATTCAGAGATTGGATAGAAAAAAAGAATATTTTTATTCTTGCTACTGAAAACTATATGACTGACATGAACACACATCCAGTCGAGTTAGCTGAGACGGCTCATAAAATGCATGGATTTGTTGGAACCGGGAATGTTGCAAACGACGAAGGGATCATTGTTTGGTTCCCCGTTTTAGGAGAGATTAATCCCCCTATGTTGCAAAAGTATTATGATTATTTACAAAAAACATATAGTAAAATCAACGAAATTTGCCCTGTTTTACCTTTCCCATCGGTAGACGTGAGACGACTAGATACGATAATTGATAGCTATCGAAATTTGATTTTCAGCCAATGGCAAATCGAAAAGGGCAATTTAATATATGTTGCAGAAAACAACCCGTTTCAGGTCTATCGAAAATTATTTGAAACGGCTACGCACTATGATAAAGTCATGAAGCCGATCGGCAAGTGTAGATATGTATTTTCAACAATAACGAGTAAACTTATGGGGATTGGCACCCTCCTATCATCCTACGCTTTGAGAGATGATGGATACAGTGTAGATTTCCTGAATATTAGCAATAAAGGATACATGTTAAATAAAAGTGGTACAGAAATCTCTTCACAAATCTACTGTTTGTGCATGAACGATAAGGGCCTTTAGTGTAGGAGAAAACATGAATCGAATTCTTGGTGCCGGATTAGCATGTGTTGATATAATATATGATAATAATAATGACAACAACAAAATTGAGTTTCAAAATGGGGGAACATGTGCTAATGTGCTTTCAGTATTGGCGCAGTTAGGTTGGGATGCTGAAATACTAAAACCAAGATATGCTGATTTTTTCGATACTTTTTTAAATGAAACCTTCTGTAATCTGAATGTAAAATGCATGTACTATAAGTATTCAAAAAAAACAACACCACGAGTTATAGAATTGCTTAATCAAAGGAAACACATTTTTAAGACATGTTGTCCGAGTTGCGCTCGGAAAATCACATCTTTAGATATGCCTTCGGTTAATGACATCGAAAAATTGGATTTGTTTTATAAAGACTATGCGCTTTTTTTTCATGATCGTGTTTCTCCCGGGGTGAATCAGATAATAGCGGAGATGAAGAAGAATAGAAAAGTAGTGATGTATGAGCCGAATGGGTTCAGAAATGCAAAAATCTTTATGAATCATTGCAAGAAATGTGACATTGTCAAGTTTTCTGGATCGCAAGTACCAATGGAAATTGCGGAAAGAATAAGGATTGACGCCTATAACAACGAGACAAAAATTATCATTAATACCAACGGGGAAAACGGATTAGTATTTGCTCATCGAAAAAAAAATGGACTCATGACCTCATGGCAAAGAATCCCTCCATTTACTTCAAGGCAAGTATTTGATACATCTGGAGCAGGCGATTGGTTTACAGCAGGATTCCTGGATAAGCTACTCAGAAAGTTTTCAATTCTTCCAACTGGAATTGAGGAAGAATTTATTGTTGCCTGTATTGAGGAGGGAAAAAGGAATGCCAAAATATGTTGTACCTCGTTAGGAGCACAAGGAGCTTTTTATAGTAATACTCAAATAAAAAAACTGCGTATGAATGCTACAGCTATCATGTCATCATACCCTTCTAAAATAGCCATAAAAACGGAGAACAACTATTGTACAAAATGTTTTTTAGAATTATGAACTGCATAACTGATTCAAATATCAACATCCGCAGTCAATTTAACGCGCCAAGCGAATTCGAACGCATGGCGCGTTTTCTCTGTACCCATTCTTCCGATCAGCAGGCTAATTAGCAGATAGCAGTAAGCGCAACATAGAGGGGTACCTAGCGATGTGTGTGCCAAAAGGGTAAAGTGGTACGACGTAGGGAAAACCTGCGCCGTATAAATTGTTATCAAGGATAT
>JAITQZ010000125.1 GCA_031288635.1 Candidatus Peribacteria bacterium
TGTGAAAAGCGACTCATCAACATTTTTTACATTCCATTTGATTATGATATAGAAATAAATACTTATTTCTACATTTTTTTATCTTAATTTCAAGTAATAATATCTATATTAGCAATCCCCTAAAAAATGTGTAGAAATCAGTCTACATACTCACATTTACCAACAGAAGAAGCGAGATTACAAAAAAGATATTATTTTCTTAGAGAGGTATCAAATTCGTTTACTCTCAAATGCTTTATTCCTTTTTCGTCCTGAAATACTACTTCATCCAAACTGACTACCATCTTTTCAAAATTATCTTTAATCAATAATAAATTTCCAAATTCTCTCTGATATGTCTCTTCTGAATCAATAAGATAACATACCTGAATATACAGTTTTTCCCCTTCTTTTTCTGCTACAAAATCTATTTCTACACCTTCCACCGTTCCCACAAATACTTGATATCCATTCCTAATTAAGACATTATATACATAATTTTCCAACAGTTTATTTGCATCAAAACTTCTCTTATAAAAAAGGCTATTTCTAATTCCCAAATCGTTAAAATAATATTTGGAGTTATATTCTAAAACTCTCTTTCCTAGAATATCGTATCTTTCACATTCATTGATAAAGTAAGCAGTCTTAAGATATTTTATATAATTAGAAATCGTTGGCAATGTCAGCTTTAACTTATCTTTTACTAAATAATCTTCAATCTTTCTAAGAGAAGTATAACTACCGACATTCTGGGACAGAAAGAGCACCACCTTTTCAAATAACGAATAATTTTCTATGTTATATCTCGCGATAATGTCTTTGAGAAGGAGAGAATTAAGCAGATTTTCAAGATAGTTTTTTCTGAGTTGTGGATTTTGTTCAAAAATAATTTCTGGCAATCATCAATGCTCCAAATATACCCAAAATTGCTCAATGGTATTGGTCAACTGTTGAATTTCTAAATACTCAGAATACGTGAACGGGAAGACTTCCAAAGTAAGAAATCTACCTGTCAAATAGGTTGCAAGTTCTCACGATAATAATTTCGAGTTTGAACCTGTTATGATAATCTTGTATTTTTTGTAAGCTAACTGTTCTCTAATAAAGTCCTCCCAATGTGCAATATCTTGAATTTCATCAATAATAAGGTATTCTACCTGATATTTCTGAGTATATGCCTCAAAAAGTTGCTGTAAATCGATAGCTGTTGATATAGTTTTATCGGTATCAAGTTCTTTATTGAGATAAAAAACGGTAGCAAGGTCAACTTTTTTTGTCTGTAAATAATCTAAGATAATATAACTTTTCCCAACTCTTCTCTGTCCTGTAATGACGAGCATATTTTTAGTAGTAATCAACATATCAAGTTGATTTAAGTAATATTTTCTAGAAAAAAGCTGATTATGAATGATTGATTTAGATTTTTCAATTAAGTCCATTTTACAGTTTATAGTAATTTAGTAAAAGTGTTAAATATATTTAACAAAATGAGTATATTGATATGAGATAAAAAAATCAAGAGCAAATATCAAAAATTCGTGAGAGACATGCAATCACGAATTCTTAACTTTTTTCATTATTCATCAAGCTCTTCATCAAGAGCACGTGCACAAATACATACCGCACCCATCACTATACAAATTAAAGCCATAGCACCTTCATTTTCACGATAGTAAATCATCAGACCTACAAAACACACCGTGAGTAAGATAAAAAACACGCCATAGATTCTTCTCGCTTCCATTTTGTTTTATTTTTAATTCAACATCTTTTATTAATACATATTTTATAATAAAAAGTCAACAATTACAACATTTAGTAAAAAAATGTGTAGAAATCAGTCTACATACTCACATTTACCAACAGAAGAAGCGAGATTACAAAAAAGAAGCACTATCCACAAATTTCACAATCTCCTTTTCATCGAAAACCGCAAATCAGATTTTTATTTTCTTATTTCTTCGCTCTGGATGTTTATCCAAAAACAGTGCAACATTCTGCTGTAATTGATGACTCTCAGCACTGGTAATCCTTTTCTCACTTAGCTTACATTCAAGGAAAACGATATGCTCCTTTTCATCCGTATAAATCAAATCAATTTCGTGGTTTTTTCTGTCCATTCGTGAACCAATCTTTCTGATAGGAAAACCAAGTTCAGCTTTACTATTTTTGAGAATTATTCGGTCTTTTACGAGTCTTTCAAAAGCAAATCCTTGGTAGCTTGGAAAATCTGTCACCGTTTGTTGAAGCAATATTTCATAATTTCAGAGAGCAAAGAGTTCTTTATTAGCATACACATATTTAAATCGAAAGCTGAGGAAGTTATCTTTAATAGCATATCTAGAAAGATTAGTTTTCTCCTGATAGAGAGGATATTTTACTTCAATGATGTCATATATTTCTAAGAGTTCCTTCAAATAAAAGTCAATCTCTCCGGTTCAGAGTCAGACTGCCTGCATAATTTCATTTCTTCTTGTTTTACCGGTACTAATTGCCTCTAAAATTGCAAAAAATCTCCTGTATTTCTGCCCAAATTCCTCTATCAAGATTTCCTTCCCTTCATTTCTCAGAAGAGCAAAATCATTAAAAAAGAGGTCTTGCAGAATTCTCTTCAAGTTATAGTCTTGATAATGTCTACTTTCTAGTGAACTGAGATAATACGGAATTCCGCTAAACAGAGTATAGCTATCCAACAAGATACGATGAGTATACTTTTTACCAAACATATCTTGTAAAATTTCAATCTGCGTATCTACATCAAATTCTTTTATCATCATTGATTGGGTCGCTCTTTTATATAATGGCTCTCTGGCATTTTCAAAGATTTTTATCATCATTGACTGAATACTTCCCAACACCACAATCTTCTTTTGAGATTTGTTGCGATATTTATCTACGACCTTTTGGAAGGTAGAAAAAATAGACTTATCGACCGCTTCAAAATTCTGAAATTCATCAATTACTAAGGTAGTAAATGTATCTTGCAGAAAAAAAGCATCTAAAAACTGTTCAACCCCTCTAAAATGGTATGCTATCTGGGTCTTTTCATACATCATCTCTTCCAAATTACGCAACATCACGGGAAAATCCATTTTTTCTACAAAGACATAAAGAAAATCTGCATGAAGGACATTGGTGTTGAGGTGTTGAATAAGTTCAGTTTTTCCTACTCTTCTTTTTCAGAGGAGATAAATGAGTTCAAATTGAGGAGAATTGATTCTTTCTGTCAGGATTTCGATTTCCTGCTTTCTGTCGTAGAATTTCATAGTATAAACGGTTTATAGTGTAAAACTTTTATAGTATAAGCTGTTTATAGTATAATCATTTTATACTATAATGCAAATCTTTTTACAAAAAAATTCGTGAGAGATATACAATCACGAATTTTTAACTTTTTTCATTATTCATCAGGGGATACAGCATAACACATCGCACACATCACTACACAAATTAAAGCCATAGCACCTTCATTTTCACGATAGTAAAAGTAAATCAGTAGGCCTACAGAACACACTATGAGTAAGATAAAAAACACGACCAAAAATCTTCTCCAGAATCTGCTCATTTTCATTTTGTTTTATAATTCAACATCTTTTATTAATACATATTTTATAAATAAAAAGTCTATAATTACAATACTTAATAAAAAAAATGTGTAGGAATCTGTCTACACACTCACATTTACCAGCAAAAGAAGCGAGATTACAAAAAAGACTTATATTTTATTCAGCTTTTTTACTTCTTTTTCCAGTCATTGTTTCACCTGTTCAAACGTCAAATTTGAATGAAGTTTAAGCGGTTCTTCCTTAATGTCATCGAAATAGAGCAAAGCTTTTAGCAAATAACTATCCGTCACGACTGGTCAAAATTTCTTAAAGAAATTCTCCAACAGCTTTTGAAGTCAGATTTTTTGGATAATAACATACAAATCAAAATAATCCTTATTGGTCGCTCTTCACTGAATGGCTCAGAGTTTCATCGCTCCAACATCCTCAACAGAAGCCAAAGAAAGATGTTCTGTCTCTGTCAATGCTCACACCAAAGGATAATCATACGTCATAAAGCTGATTTTTATTTCATTTACCAAAATATAAAGGGTATTTTCTGATGTTAACGTTTTCTGAACAGGAAGCGGAGAAAAGATATTTACACATTGCTCAAAAAGGACTTCGGGGACCAGAGGAGTGGCAGTAAAGAAATCAAAATCCACACTTTCCCTATGTCCAAAATAAAGAGCCAAAGCCGTCCCTCCTGCCAGATAAAACCCCATTTCTTGAAAAGGTTTCAAATACGGCAAAAGTTCAATTCTCGGTTTATCCAATACGTCTGCGAAAAAAAGGGCGGTTCACTTGTTCATACAATGAAGGAGGAGAAGATAAATGAGGAAGCTCAAACAGGACTTCCCAAAAATGTGTGGTTTTAGGGTCAAAGAACGTTCTATGAGACACAAAAAAATCCATAATTACTTGCTTTCCTATCTGCTGAGAAAGCCGATGATAATCTTTCATTTCTCCCAATTGCAAAACTCTCTCAATCACAATAGGTGCATTTGGAGATAACGTTTGCAGACTATATTCTCGCAAAAGCGATTGGAAATGGGAAGGAAAAGTTGTTTTCATAAAAATAATTGTAGTAAAAATGAAGAATTTTGCAAGCAAATCTTTTTGCAAAAAAACACAAAAGCGTCAGGGCAAATTTCCCCAACGCTTATACTTCATTTCTTCAATTTTTTTGTCACCTTTGAATTTTTCTTTTTCTCCAGAGCCTCAGACCGTTGCCTCTGAATCTTTTGAAGCAAAATCTGAATTTCTATGCCCTCATCAGGAATATGCTTTCCAACCCAGACTTCTAAATCCTCGTGTTCTTCATTACTCATTTTCTTCAAAACACTTTCCGATTTTGCTTTTTCCATTATTGCTTTCTGTAGAACTTTCAATTCCCATAGTCGTTCCTTAATACTAACTGCATACATTCGCTTTGTAGTAGCAGTCAACTCATCTGCTGATTCCAATGCATTTGCTTCTGCTTGAACATCTGTTAATTCAGTTTCTAGAGAAGTATATTCTCCTACTAAACCAGGGATTGCTAATATAGATATTATTACTTGAAATTAAGATAAAAAAATGTAGAAATAAGTATTTATTTCTATATCATAATCAAATGGAATGTAAAAAATGTTGATGAGTCGCTTTTCAC
>JAITQZ010000126.1 GCA_031288635.1 Candidatus Peribacteria bacterium
CGAGGAAGATCGGGATACTGATAATGAGAGATCTGAGAGACAATGACCGTGTGAAGATGGCTTTCATATACCGAGTCAAGGAGAGTGGAATGGACTTTTACGTGCACGGTGGAGTATCAGATCAGGGGATTTCTGAAATAATGTATATTTTGATGGTAACGAGTATGGTAGTTATGTCGACGGAAATAATATAGGTACGCAACGAGCAGAGGATTTCTTGTTACCGCTTGCTGGTATCCGTTCCTACTCGTCTGCTTCGGTCTCCGATGTAGGATACAACACTTACTATTGGTCTTCGTCGCCCTTCGATACTCCCAACGACGCTCGCAGCATCTCCTTCTATCCGTCTGGCGTCAGAATGAGCAACTCCAGCAGTCGTGGCTATGGTTTCTCTGTGCGTTGTTTCCAGAACTCTTTACAGTAGGCTCAATATTCCTCATTGTCTCGGCAATGAGGTTTTTTCGACCCGACAATCAGCTCAAAACAAAAAATTCTCTTCTAATGCTTGCAAAAATTTGGTTTTCGAATATACTATAGTATCAAACTTTTATCTTTTATCCCCTTATCCCTATGACACAAAATGCAAAAGACCTCCTTTCTACGCTGAATGAACATCAATTAGCGTATGTAAACCTTGACCTAGCAGCCCCGTATAATGGAGATTATATGCTGGCTTCTTTCCATCTTATTCCTGGTGGAAAATTAAACATTCTCCAAGCAGCAGCTGAAGTCTCTGCAGAAAGTAGTACGGGGACGAATTTTTTAGTTAGAACGGAAACTCCTTATGCCAGACTTCTAAATGCTTTGGTCTATGAGATTGATATGACCGATAGTGTCGTGAAAATTGCTTATCCACGGAGACTATTTGATAGAGGTGGAAATGTGCAAAATATTATGACCTATATTGCAGGAAATGTCTTTGGGATGAAAGAAGTGAAGGCCTTGAAATTACTTGATGTTTGGTTTCCTCCAGTGATGTTAGAACAATATGATGGACCTTCTTATACGCTTGATGATATGAGGAAGTATTTGAATGTCTATGAGAGACCTATCCTTTGAACGATTATCAAGCCAAAAATGGGGCTTTCCTCTGCGGAATATGCGGAAGTGTGCTATGACTTCTGGGTAGGAGGAGGAGATTTTGTAAAAAATGACGAACCTCAAGCAGACCAAGACTTTTGTCCCTATGATAAAATGGTAGCTCACGTTAAGCAAGCAATGGATAAAGCAGTCAAAGAAACCGGAAAGAAAAAAGTACATTCCTTCAACGTTTCTGCACCTGACTACGATACGATGTTAGAGAGATGTGAGTTGATAAGAAATGCAGGATTTGAACCTGGTTCTTATGCATTCCTCATTGACGGAACGACTGCAGGACGAATGGCAGTACAGACCTTGAGGAGAAAATATCCAGACGTGTTCATCCATTTTCACAGAGCAGGACACGGAGCCTTTACCAGACCAGAAAATCCGATTGGATATACGGTGTTAGTGCTTTCCAAGTTTGCGAGACTAGCAGGAGCGAGTGGAATTCATACCGGGACTGCAGGAGTCGGAAAAATGGCAGGAACACCAGGTGAAGACATCGTTGCTGCAGAAGAAATTTTGCATCTATTCAAAAAAGGGCATACCTTTGAGCAGTCGTGGGCAAAAATTCCTGTGAATGATGAAGATTTCGTTGCCATTGAAGCATTAGATGCGAAGAATATGGAAATTTTGGAAGATGATACCTGGAGAGGAATGAAAAAATGCTGTCCGATTATCTCGGGAGGACTCAATCCAACGCTCTTAAAACCATTCATTGATTTGATGGGAAATGTAGACTTTATCACCACAATGGGAGCAGGAACCCACGCTCACCCAAAAGGAACCAAAGTTGGAGCAACAGCTTTAGTGCAGGCATGTGAGGCCTTCCAAAAAGGAATAGATATTCACGAGTATGCCAAAGACCACATAGAACTTGCCGAAGCGATCGAATTTTTTGAAGGAGAAAAGAGAAAGAAAGAAGAAAAAACTGAGAAAAATGTATAATATTAATGCATAGGACTCACCAATACACCGCTTGTATATAGGCATATAGAGGATGGGAAACCATCCTTTTTTCTATCAGATAAATTTCAAATAAGAACATAAAAAAAAAGTGTGTAAATAAAAAAGGGATGAGATAGAAATAACTAACCCTTTATCTCTTATATCTAAGTGAATTTATAAGTGTTAAAAAGTTGAAATATACCTAAGTGAAATTAAAAGTGTTAAAAAAGTTGAAAAAAAATAGAAATGGGGTATACTGATGATGTAATTCTAGTTTGTATGCGGGGTATACTGATGATATAGTTTTATTTTGTATGTATTTATCATGAAAACAAAAAAAATTCTCTTTCTTTTAACTGCTCTTCTGGTACTGATCAATCAGTTGGGGGTGGATTATGTACTGGCTACGATGCAGGAGGAAAGTTCTCTGTCGGAGACAGAGATATGAGCAGAAGTTCCGTCGGAGGATACCTTCAAAGAGGAAGTTACAGATGCTCCATCGAAAGAAAACACGGAGCTACCCGATGAAGTCACAAATTGAAC
>JAITQZ010000127.1 GCA_031288635.1 Candidatus Peribacteria bacterium
CGAGGAAGATCGGGATACTGATAATGAGAGATCTGAGAGACAATGACCGTGTGAAGATGGCTTTCATATACCGAGTCAAGGAGAGTGGAATGGACTTTTACGTGCACGGTGGAGTATCAAATCAGGGGATTTCTGAGATAATGTATATTTTTATAGTGACGACTATGGTAGTAGTTATGCCGACGGAGATAATATAGGTACGCAACGAGCAGAGGATTTCTTGTTACCGCTTGCTGGTCTCCGTTCCTACTTGTCTGCTTCGGTCTCCGATGGGGGATCCTACGCTTACTATTGGTCTTCGTCGCCCTACGTCAATCCCCGCAACGCTCGCTACATTGGCTTCATTCCGTCTAACGTCAACGTGACCAGCAGCGACGATCGTGGCAACGGTTTCCCTGTGCGTTGCTTTCAAAATTCTTTACAGTAGGCTCGTTTAGTACTTAGTATTGGATGGAGAGAGGGCTTCGGAAGCGGTGAAGGAGCGGGAGATGCCCCCTGCGTATGAAAATTTTTCTGGACTATTTCCTGTAGGGTGGAAAACTGTATATTGTTCTGTGCCTGAATTCATCATTGTGTAAAAAGCGTGATGGAGTGTGCATAAAAGAGTTCAGTGATGCACCTAAATTCGTATCTGTGATTTTTTATTCATCATCAGAGTTATAAAAAAAGAAAACAGATCTTGGAGCAATACGTGGATCCCAAGTTTTGGAAATATTTCTCATATGATGTCGGCTGTTGTAACATGAAAAATTTTTTTCCCTTGCTTTCTCTCCCAAAAACGCTACTTTCAAGACAGTTTTATCCTTTTTCTTTTCTTTAGATGACCTTACTAGACCAACTGACCAGCGACTATACGCAGGCACTCAAAAACAGACAAGAGCAAAAAAAGCTGGCACTCAACTACGTATTAGCACAGGCAAAAAATAAAAAAATTGAACTCCAAAAAGAGCTAACGGATGATGACCTCATTGCTCTCCTCAAAAAGGAAATCAAAGCCATCAACGAGGCCATCGGTTTTCTCAAAAAGGCAGGAAACAAAACTCAGGAAATTTCTGAGGAACAGCAAAAAAAAGCGGTCTTAGAATCTTATTTGCCTGCAATGCTCTCTCCAGAGGAAACAGAAAAACTGATTGATACCTTGATAGCTCAGCTTGCATTGACCGACCTCAAAACTCAGCGTGGAGTGCTGATGAAAGCATTAATGGAAAACTACAAAAGCTCCATAGATGGAGCCGTAGTAAATGAAATTATCAATGCAAAACTAACGTAATCCCTTATTGCGTTAACCCATAATTCTCTGGTCGAAAGAATGGATTGAAAGAACATCTCGGCGTTTCGCAGCGAATGCTCGCTATTTTTGGTCAGTTTTCCGTGTATTTTACTTTTGCTACTCGTGTCTCTGCAAAATCCTGGTCGGTAGACTCGAGATGATAATTGAGATGATAGCGGTATTCTTCCACTCCGCTAGGGGAAGTAGTCAAAAGTTCTATCTGCTCTGGCAAGATACTATTAGCCGTAATATTATCAATGAAAGGAGTGATTTTATAGGCAGAGAAAAATTGCTTAATTTCTGTAGATTTCTGGAGAGGAGCATCAAAAAGTGTCGTCAACGTAGTAATATCTTTCTGAGAAAAGGTTTGATAAAACTGTTGCAGAAACTGTTCTCCTGAACCCTGTGTCGTTTCGGTCGGAGTAAGCTGCGAGGCAATCCATTCCTCTTCGTTGTCGGAGATGATGATTTCTGGAATAGTGGTAGGCATATTTGCTACAGCGGAATTCAGTGCTGGGCGGAGAATTGCTTGATAGAGTGCGATACAAAACACCAAGAGAGAGACCCCAAAAAATACCCGTACTCGCATCGGAATTTTTTGACTTCCTTTCGAAAGCTTCGCAGGTTGCAATTGTGCTTCTGTTTGAGTAGCGATTTTTTTGATGGATGCCGCCCTCTGAGTAAGTTTCCCCGTTCTATCAGAGGATACTCTGATAAGTTTCTTCGGGGGAGTGGATTTTTTCGTGGCAGACTTTGCGGTGGAGTTTAGAGGGGCTTTTTTCGTTTCAGCTTTTTTTGGTTCAGCTTTTTTTGCTGATAAGGAAGGTTTTTTGTTTGAGGTGGGCATAATGAAAAGAGTAGAGAAATAAAACTGAATTATGCATTTTTATTGGTGTAGTCCAATCGGGTGAGGAATGCAGAGAGAAATCTACTTCGATTATAAAATTCTTTATTTGATCTGTTATTTACTACATCTTGCATATTTTGGTAAAAAGTATTTGAAAGCCTCAGCCAATAACTGTCGTTTCTCAAGTTTCTGGATTGTCTTTGGAGTTGAGCAATCAGACTATTTCGGAGATTGTAAATTTCCGTGAGTTTATTGAGTTCCCCTACCGTAAATCCATTAACATTACTAGGGGTATTATCAGAAGAACTAGTCCCTCCGACGTTAAATTCTACGTAGTTTCTATTTCCACTATTGTAGTCTCTCACATAGAGTCTATATCTACCAGTTCTATAAAACTTGATAAAGCTCGAAAAGGTTCTCTGTCCATAGTCAGAATAAGTAAATCTATATCCGTTGTTAAAATAATTATCAACGCTATAGTCAGACGAAGAGGCAGTTCTTCGAGAATATCCATCATAGTACTCTAGAGAAAAGTACACATAATCCGTATAGCTAGAATTGGTTTTTACCGTAACATTTACATATTCATTGGTACTAGGCGAGCTTCTATTGGTAGATACGGAAAAGGTATTGGAATAAGACCCTCCAACAGTAAATTCAACATAACTTTCCCTTCCACTATCATCTCTGGCATACAGTCTATAATATCCCGTCTCCTTAAAGGAAATAAAGTCAGAAAAGGTCCTAGAACCATAATCAGAAGAGCTAAACCAATATCCATTAGTCAAATAACTATCAGCAGAGAAATAAGAAGAACTAGAGACCGTAGACCAACTATACGAAGTAGAAGACCTATACTGTAC
>JAITQZ010000075.1 GCA_031288635.1 Candidatus Peribacteria bacterium
TGTAATGCTTGTCTCCTTATATCTAATGGTGTTTTTCTTGGTTGTGTATCTGTAAAATTGTATCAACAACTTTTACATTTGTACCTTTGTTTTCCTTTCATAAATCCATTTTTCACTACGCTTTTCCCTTGGCATTGTTTACAAAACAGCATTTTTTCTTATTAAAAACTAAAACTATTTCCTTTATAGTTTTTTCTTTCCCTTTTACAATACTTTTATCTATGATCAATTAGTAATACCTGATTTATATTGTTTAAGCAACACATTTTCTTATATTAAGCCAAATTTTTAAATATTGAAAATTTTATGTAATTGCTAATTAGTCTACGTAAATTGACCTTGAAAGTCTGAAGGAATTCCTTCCAAAGTGCTATCAATATGTGCATGGTAGTCTTTCGTCGTTATTTTACCATCTTTATCCATATCTATACCGGGATTTTGTGCAGCAATGGCTTGTGCAGAGAGCCCTGGAGCTTCAAAAACGTATTCTGGATTCCCTGTGTGTGCTAATGCAGCAGGAAAGAACGTAAATAAACGCAACTCTGCAAAACTTTTGAATTGTCCCTTTCCTCTCTCATAGTATTTCTGTACATAGGCTAACTGCTGTACAGCTGTCATTTCCTTCAAAGCTTCCACTGTAGTTCCTAATCCCTTTGCTGTCTTTGGCATAAATTGAATCAATCCCGTAGCATTTGATACTTTATTGACAGCCTTATGATTAAAACCAGATTCTAATTTCATTACTTCCATTAATCGATTTGGATTAATTCCCAGATAGGTAGAAACCTCCTCAACCTTTGTCTTGAATGCTTGTTTTTCTATATCAGTTCCAGGGATTTGGTCGAAATACATTAAAGTACCATCATATCCTTTCAATTGTTCAGGATTTGTGGTGGCTGCGGTTTCAGTAGTGGTAGCAGAAGGAGTTTCGATGGTAGCGTTATCGGTAGTGCTCACAAAATCCGTTGGTAAGAAAACACTAGCTTCAATCCCATTAATTACGTGTTGTTCTTGGACGAAGAGTGCAGAAATCATCGTAAAGACCACCGTATCGGTAGAATCTACTTTCGAGAGATATTTTTGATTTCCTGCTAAATGTTGCGTAATGGCTTTGAGGTACCCGTCAATAAACACCTCTTTATTTTGATTGATTTTGTCCGTATTGACGACCAGTTTTTTATCTACGGTTTTTACATAAGTCCCCCCCAAAACTGCTTTCACAGCTAAAGGATTGAGGGTTGCAGTATCCAGCTTGTCTTTCAAGGTCGTGTGTAAGGTAGGTTGGTCAATTTTGAAAAACTGTTCACTATTTTGTAAAAATCTGACTCCTTTTTTCTTGTAGATTTCAAATACCGTATTTTCCGGCTTCAGTTCTTCCGTTGATTTGTGAGAAATGAGGTCTTGGTACGTCTCATATAAGGTTGAAATTTGTTCTTTCCTTGCCTTGCTCTCGGTTTTGTCTCCAAAATCTTCTTCAATTGGTTGCAAAAATCTTCTCCTTTTCCATCCCTCAAATCCACCTGGGAATCCGAAAATACTCAACACAAAGTTCAAAATTCCTTTCATAAATTCGCTGTCTTCAATAACTTTCATCACATCTATACCCAATAGTTGTTCCAATGGATTCAAAAACGTTTTTGTTAGAACATCTCCTGTGGTAAGTAGCCTATCTTTTCCCTTTTGCAATCCTTTCAAAATACTAGGCGACTTCTCCATAAGGTCTAAAATTTTGGAAGCAGTTTCTGGAGTGGGCTGGACATCAATTTTACCGATACGCTCTAAAACTTCCTGTTTATCCGCTGCAGTGAGTCAAAATGCTTTTTCTTCATTTTCAAAAGTAATGCCTAATTGTTCTCGTCCTACGGTATAGAGATTTGACTCTTCCCCTTGAGCGTTTTTGTTTTGCCACTCGTTTAGCATCAAAAACTCTCTAAAATGTGCGGGATTTCTGAGAAGTTCAGCAGTTTTTATTTTGTGGAGAAAGTTTTTGTCTTTCTGTCTCTGAATGTTCAAATAATCCAACGCTCTGGTCATTGATTTGATTGCTTCATAAGCTTCACTGACTCCTTGAGCTAATCCTACTACACTACTAAAAGCACTTTTTACAGAGCCGACATTGAAGTCTTGCAAAAAAGATAATATTTCTTGATTATTTGCGTGATTATCTTGTCCTTCTTTCCCTTTCAAAAGTTCCAATAAATACCATTCAATTCACGGAGCGATGACTTCGTGGCAATACGTGAGGAGCTCAGGATTTTGGGCTTTTTCTGCCTCATTATCAAAAAGTTTCCACTCTACAAATTGTTTAGCCACTTCGTGGGCACGTTCCAGCGTTTTTTCTAATCTCTTTTCTGGATTGGTATCTACGCCCAAGTTTTTGAAACGCTTGTCCAGAGCAGAATTGCTTAATGCGGTTTTTAATTTGTCAGCCGTGGTAGAGCCTTGTAAAAGTTCATAGGTAGAAATTGTTGTCCTGGTTTCCTGCTGTTCTACGTTTTCTTTCTGCTTAGTTTGCAGTTTTCTTTTCAATGCCTTCCCACTGTCGGACAAATCTTGTTCAACGATTGCTATGACACCAACATAATAACTCTGATTTTCCCATTCTTCTCTTGCATATCTTTCTAACAGCTCTTGTAAGGCTATTTTTTCTGTTTCTTCTTGTGTGTTCGTGAGTTCGTTCTCAATTTTTGTAATAAGTTTTTTTAATTCTGCTTCTCTCTCGTCTTCCAATGCTTTGATTTTCTCTTTAGTTGTTTCTTTCGCTTCATCAGAAAGTTGAGCAAGCTGTTCAACAAGCTTTTTTATATCATTCTCTTTTCCCTCTTTTGTCTCTTGGAGGGCTTTGATTTCGTCTGACATAAGAACATATAGAAAACTAAAATCTCTTGTTAAGTATATTCAAAATATGAAAAAAAGCAAAAAAAAGCGGGTTTTTTTGTTTTGCATTCTGGAGGGGATTGTGTATAGTTCCTCTATGTTAATTATCGGAGACATCCATATCACGTCCAAATATAAGGAGAAAATTCTGACTAATCTCAGAACGTTTGTCGCAAGTCAGCCTACAGAGAAACATCTGATTTTTTTGGGGGATTTTGTATATCATTTTAGTTATGATAGAGGTGCGTTGTTGGCTCTGTATGATTTCTTCTTGGAACTCTATGTGCAAGGGAAAACACTGTATATTCTCGCAGGAAATCACGATTGGTTGGGAAATAGTTTTGTCTTTGATGAGGCGAGAAAGGCGTTTGAAGTGATGGGGAACCCTACCATTTACTTCATCACTCAGCCGTGGTTGACAGAGATAGAGGGAAAGAATATCTGTTTTTTGCCATATATGTTGGATATCCCTTTGGCTGAGTATCCGTGAATTGAAGCATTTCAAGATGATTGGTATCACGAACAGATAAAAACAGGAAATAAAAATCAGATTTTTTCAGCAAAGTTACATCTCTTAGTACAGTATTTCCAGCACCAGAAGTTGCAATCCCCAGATGCTTCACTTACTTTTATGCACCACTATTACTTTGATGGGGTGGTATTCCCCGGGCAAAAGTCAAAGTTCTCATTTCGTGATGTGGCTTTGAGTTCTCAACGATTGGACGAGCAGCATTTGTGTTTTGTTTCTGGGCATTTGCACCAGAGTTTTACGTATAAAAATTATCTCTGTACGGGTTCGGTTCGAGCGACTTCCCCTTTGGAGGAAAATCAACTCAAAGGCGTGCGAAAATGGTCTGGAGCACAGTGGAGTTTCTACGAAATGGGAGTCAATGCATATTTCGCGATGGAGTCTGCTGCCGGTCTCTTTCCGAGTCCTTTAACGTCGGATGAAGTGATAGCTCATTATGAGCAGTTGAAAATAAAGCTGAAGGAGAATCTGCTTTCGTTGCCTGTGGAATATCATTTTTTGCTTGCTCTGGATTTGAAGACGGTGGTGCTGTCGCTGCGTGTGGAGGAACTGAAGTATCAGCAGATGGATTCCTTCGTCTTGCCTGAGCTACAGACACAATTGGCAGACATCAAGCTGAAAAGACAACAGGTACGTGTAGAAGATTTGTTGGAAAAATTGCAAAAGCCAGATTCTGCGTTGCTCAAGTCGGGATTTAGTGGGTGGATTGATTTGCTGAAAGCGTTTTTGAGAAAACAGTATCCAGAGAGCTATCAGGAATATGAGAAACTCTTGCAGGAATTGGAGCTGGTGTAGGGGGGATATTTTGGAATTCTGAAGATTTGATATTTATTTTTCTATAAAAAACCTCCCCTAGCCCGTAGGCGAGAGGAAGTTTGAAAGAAAAACGTTTTTTAGTAAGTTATTATGTAGAAGAGTTGAGAAGGATTTTGATACGTACATGCTTGGTCTCAACTAGTACTTGCTTTAAGATTCTCTGTCAATTCTATGCTTCCTTTACAAGGAGAAATATTAGACAAATCTGAGTCTTTATTGATACATCAGTCGTCTTGAGTCGGCTTACCAGCACCAGAATCACAGTTCTCCTGCTGCATCACCCAGTTAGACTTACCAGGAATTTCAGTCTTTGCCATTAAGATAAATCCTGCTTTTTTCACCGTGTTTTTTGCCAATACTAAATATTGGAAGCCTCCTCCTGTACCGACATAATTATTATTCATTCCCGTCCATTCATTTCCTAGGTTAGGGTCTGTAGGAAGACCAGACATAATGTTGCTCGTTACTAATTTAACGAGTTCATTAGTGTTTATGGCATTGGATGCTGGGTCACCAGTAGTTCCACTCCCATGAGGTCGATTACCATTTAATGATTGATAAGTTACGATAGCCGCCTGCAACTGAGAAAGTGCGGTCTGTCTTGCCGTATCTCTCGCCATTCCTTGAGCTCCTTGAAGTCTTGGTAAGAGTGCTGCAATCAAGATACCAATAATCACAATTACGATAAGCATTTCCACGAGAGTAAATGCTTTGAAAGTGAGTTTTTTCATAAGTTTTGTATATAGAAATAAAAGATAAGATAATTAACGTATAAGGTTCTTAAATATTTTTGCAAGTGATAAATGAAAATTCTAGTTGACATAAGAAAAAATTCATTTACTCCATCAAATTGCACACCAACCCTGCAGTGTCTGCAAGTTCTTTGTTGCTACAATGTAAATACAGTGAAGTCGTAGTCAATGAGGCGTGCCCTGCAATTTTCTGAATTTTATATACATCTGCTCCCTGACTCGCTAAATACGACAGATACGTATGCCTGAGCGTATGAGCAGAAAATTTGATGTGTGTAGCATTACGAATACGGGAAATCCTATACTGTACAGTAGCTTTTTTCATCCCTAGGACACTGCTACCTTTGCTTTTTAGTGAAGTACAACAGTTTCGCGTAGTAATTGGCAGGAAAATCGAACGAAGTTTTTTCCCTTTGCCAAGAACATTGATTTGATAGACATTTCCTATAAGGATAGCTTTTTTGAACTGTTGTTTTTGGAGGGAACAAAGCTCTGAAAGTCTGAGTCCTGTGGTCAGTAGGAGCAAAATCATTGCCTGATTCTTACGATTTTTAGCGACATATTGCAGGATTTTGTGGATTTCTCCAGTAGTTAAACGCTGAGCTTCCTTTTTGATGGGTTTTCTGTAGAGAAAGTTTTTCGGACTTTCCACCTTGATTTTCTGAAGTTCGCAGAAATGCAAAAAGCTTCTGAGTTCAAAGAGATAGGTTGATTTTGTGCTTTCTTGCCAATGCTGGGCGTAGACCAGTTGTTGGATTTCCGGAGCCGTGAGGGTTTGTCGCTGTTGAGTTTTTCAAGCTAAACGGAAAAGTCTGGTCAAATCTCCATAATATTTTTTAACCGTGGTTAGAGAGCTGCCTTTGAGTTTCTGATAGTTGCCAAAGGATTTGAGCATTACGGAGAGAGTGAGCGTGTTGTTCATCGTTTGAAGAGATTAAAAGCTAAAAAAGCGAAATTCCTTGTATTCTATATACAAAACTTATGAAAAAAGCAAATTTCAAAGCATTTACCCTTGTAGAAATGCTCATTGTAATTGTTATTATTGGTATTCTCATCGCAGCACTCCTCCCAAGACTCCAAGGAGCTCAAGGAATGGCGAGGGACACTGCAAGGCAAACAGCACTTTCCCAGCTACAAGCAGCTATCGTGACATATCAGTCTTTGAATGGTAGGCGACCTGGTAGTGGAGAGGCTACCATCTCACCGGTGGGTGGTATCAATACCAACACTATGACTAAACTAGTAACAAGTAATATTATGTCAGAGCTCCCTGTGGATCCAAACCTTGATAATACACGAACGGGAGTTGGTGCAGTTCCAATTACCTGAGGAGGCTATGCTTACATCGTATTAAAGAAGAATACTGTTAAAAATGCAGGCTTTGTGTTGATGGCAAAGACAGAGATTCCAGGAAAATCCAATTGGGTACAATGAACCGGTTGTACTACGAGTATTGGACATCTCAATCCATCAGGAAAAGGGCAAAGCAATATTCCATGATGTATTGGAACAGACACAGACCTGAAAAATGTTACTGTATGTAAGACTATGACACAAAGTGGTGAGGCTAAAACAGGTAGTGGTGGGGCTCAAGATTGTACTTATGTAAATCCTTCCCAACTCTACTACATAGTAACCTATTAGAATAAACACCAAACCCTCTAAAACCTACGATTTCGTCCGGTTTGAGAGCATTTTATTTCCATATATAAAACCCATGAAAAAACTTACTTTCAAAGCATTTACCCTCGTAGAAATGCTTATCGTAA
>JAITQZ010000078.1 GCA_031288635.1 Candidatus Peribacteria bacterium
TGTAATGCTTGTCTCCTTATATCTAATGGTGTTTTTCTTGGTTGTGTATCTGTAAAATTGTATCAACAACTTTTACATTTGTACCTTTGTTTTCCTTTCATAAATCCATTTTTCACTACACTTTTCCCTTGGCATTGTTTACAAAACAGCATTTTTTTTCTTATTAAAAACTAAAACTATTTCCTTTATAGTTTTTTCTTTCCCTTTTACAATACTTTTATCTATGACTGGTTAGTAATTACAAAATTTTTAAAGCTGAAGCTGATGCAAAGGAAATCGAATTGATTGCAAATGCAAATGCTCAAAAAGTCGAAAAAGTTGGTTTAGCAGAAGCTCAGGTCATCCTTGAACAGGGTAAATCTCAGGCTACGGCATACAAGCTTTCTCAAGAAGCTTTGGGTCCCGACTATGCTCGTCTGCAGATTATTGAAGCCATTTCAAAGAATAAATTGCCGATTATTCCGCAAAATATTCTTATTGGTGGTGGAGAATCTGGTGGACTTATCACCCAGTTTCTGGGTATTGAGATGATTGAGAAATTGACAGGGAAGCCTTTTAATCCTCAGTCATCAGATGTTCCCACTGACTCTTCGGGTCAAATTAAACAAGTATTGGAGGAAAAACGAGAAGATTCCTCTTCTACTGGAAATAAAAAGCCTGCTCAAAAAAGATAATTGAAAAAGAAAGACATTATAACACTGAATTGTCCCGTTGTTTTTAACGGGACTTTTCTTTTTCTGGATTTTTTTCTTTGTTGAGAGCTGGGGGATTTGATTTTATTTCTACGGTTTGGATATTCTCGTCTAGGTCTTGATAGAGGAGTTTATATGCTGTTAGTTGCATTGGGAGTTCATCTTCTTGTCCGTAAAGGTAGTCGCCGACGATGGGTAATCCGTGATGAGAGAGGTGGTAGCGAATTTGATGAGTTCTTCACGTTAGAATTTGGAGAGTAAGATTGCAGAAGATTTTGTTTGAAGATTGCTGAAGATTGTAGCTTTCGATTTTTGTGATGCCTATCTTTGGAGTTCGGTTGGAGACTTTGGCAAAAACTTCTTCTTGGAGATAAAAGGGGAGTCAGCTTTTTTTTATTTCTTTCAAAAATTGTTCGCCGATTTCGGTGGTTTCACAGGTGGCACGATAAAATTTCTGTAAAGGGACAGCTTCTTTTTCCGCGATGGTGGGAGCGGTGGCTTTTTGTTGGAAGAGGGTTTTGAAGTGTTGGAGTCCTGCTTCGGTTTTGGCGATTATCATAATTCCGTCGGTCTCTTTATCCAGTCTGTGGATGAGCCCGGCACGGATGAAATTGCTATAGGTGGGGAGATGTTTGAAATGGTGGTAGAGAAATCCGACGACCGATGGCTGTTTGACGTCTCGAATGCTGTTGGGATGGGAGAGGACGCCTTTGGGTTTATTGAGGAGTAAGTAGTCTAGTTCTTCTTTCAGGATGGGGATGTCGATTTGTGGGGCTTCTTCTAAAATTATGGGAGAGAGGTATCTGGAAAGGTCGTCAATGAAAATGTGGTCTCCATCTCTCAGTTTCTGTGATTTTTTTATGTCGTTGTTGTTTAGCTTTATTCCGTTTCTTTCGATGATGTGGTGGAAAAAGTTTCTGGAATAGGAAAATTGCTTACTAAGTCGGGTATCGATACGTTCACCGGGTCATTCGTATGTGAGGTGCATAGGGGAAGTATAGGGTTTGGTAGGAGATTTGCAATAAGACTTGCAAAGTGGGGGGATTTTTTTAGACTAGTAGTAAAGAAAAGGCAGTTTTTTATTTTTTTATTTGCTATACTAATGACTATCGTAATTGGGGCAGGACTTGCAATCATTCTTGCGACACTTGGTGTAACGATTGGACAGGGTTGGATTACCAAAACGTCGATGAAAAATTTGGGAATTAATCCTGAATTGCAGTGAACGTTGGTGATGATGACCATTCTCGGAGTGGCATTAGTGGAGTCGTGTGCGATTTATGGTTTGATTATTGCGTTTCAGATTTTGGAGACAACGAGTCTTTCCCGACTGACTTCGTTGACTGCTGGTCTGACGGTAGGAATTCCTGCAATGGTTGTAGGGCTAATTGAAGGAGGGATTGCAAAAAATGCGATGGATGCAGTACTCAGAAATCCTGAAGCGAAAGGGAAAATTATGATGGCAATGATTATTTTTATTGCGTTGATTGAGTCGTGTGCAATTTATGGACTGATAGTTGCTTTTAGAATGTTAGCGTAGAGCGAGATGAAAAAATCTGGTGATAGTGGGGTGAGCATTTGTGATTTATTTTTTTCTTCTTTATGATGTCAGACCTTGTTATTGGTGGAATCTATCAGCATTTCAAAGGACATAAAGTAGCGGTGCTTGATGTGGCGACACATACGGAGACTGGGGAAGAGCTGGTAATTTATAAGCACCTGTATGACCCAAATCAAGAAAATGAAGGGAACATCCGAGCGAGACCCAAAGCAATGTTTTTACAGGAAATTACTAGAGATGGGCAGACTTTCCCACGTTTTAGATTGCTTACTTAATTACTATGGACATCAAAATTGACCTCCTCATCGCCCAAATTGTAAATTTCGCAATCTTGTTTTTTCTCGTGAAATGGCTTTTTGGGGATAAAATCATCAGGGCGATAGAAGAAAGAAAGCAGCTGATTAAAAAGCTGAAACTTGCTGATGATGAGTATGCTAGAATGATTGAACTGGCGAAAAAAGAGAGTAATAAGATTATTACCAAAGCAAATAGAAAAAAGGAGACCATTTTGTCGGAAGGAAGGGTGTTGGCTGATGAAGAGAGGAAAAAGGTGTTGGATTTGGCGATGAGCAAAGGGGAAGTGATTGTGGCACAGGCACAAGAAAAAGGGCAAAAAATGCTGAAGGATTTAGAAGGGGAGTGGGTGCATTCGGTAAAATCTACGACCCAAGTGGTAGTTCGCAAGCTTTTGGATACGCACGAGGAGTTGAAAGAGGAGTATCTACAGGCGATTACCAAGGAGTTAAAAAAAAGTCCTAAAAAAGTTGCATAATTTTTTTTTTCGGATATACTAATTGCGTCAGTGTTCTTTATCATCCTTATAAGAGAATAGATGCTTTGCTTTAGCAAACTGTGCTGAGAATAGCGTGTGATGCAGGTTATTCCATAAAAAACTCTATTTCGTGCAACAAAAATAAAATGCCCCACCCTTTCCCCACGAAGTATTGTACTGGAATCTTCAGCGTTTCGATGGTATTTCTTATCACTTTAAGAGCAGATATTCACATGCATTCAACTAGACTAATCAACTGCTGACTCTGTGGGAGCTTTGAGCAGTAAAAGATGGCTAGGTAAAATCCTTTACAAATTATAATGTAAAGTTAGAGATGATTGTTTGGAGCTTTTTCTTATTTAGGTTTGCCTGAATAGGGCACTTATAATGTTTGATATCTACTGATATTAAGCTGACCAATTGTGGTTGGCTTTTTTTTATTGAGTTATTCATCCAGATTTTTTTCTGCTTCCTGAAAAATTTTGTATCGGTAACTGGTAAAGAATGCTTCAAAAATTCCGTTGATGTAGGTGATAAGGAGGAGGAGGAGTCCAGCAATACCTCGAATGAGGGTTTCTACCCGTGCGTGGTCAATGATATTGAAAAATACGGCAATATAGATGAGCCCAAGGGGAACTCCTACCATAATTGCGGCATTGATGAAAAATCTGAGCGTTAACAACATTTCAAAAATGACTCCTTTGAAGGTTAGCCCGATATTTGCAAAGGTGAGCGAAACACTTTTTTTGAAAGCATCAAAAACGGGTAGGTTGTGGATGACGATATAGTATTTAATATAGGGTCGAAAGAAGATAGTGAACAGAGAAAGAGAAACCCGTATCGTGAGGATGATTTTGATGACAATGTTGTCCAGGATTCCCATTACTCGCATTCTAGTAATGATGGTAATGATGGTATAAATTCCCAAGAATCCTCCGAGCGTTTGAAACTCTAGCATTGGGAAAAATTTTTTGAGTCCTTGATGGATGGCGGAAGTCAGCTTTTTTTTTTCTGATTTGATATAGTAGATGATAGAGGCTTCTCCGATGGGGTAAACTCGAAAATTTCCGATGATGACGATGAGGATAAATGCTACGATGACCCATCGAATATTGAGGGATTGGATGGTATTAAAGAGGTAAATTAGTGCTTGGGAGGTGTCAATGCCTGCTTCGTATTTCATTTTGATACTTCCATTGAAGAAATAGGTGATGAGGTAAGTGTAATAGATACTATGTCCAAAGGTCATAAAAAAGGCTACTCTAATGAGTTTGGGATTTGTCAGCAGGAGGGTTATGGAGTCTTTGATGATAGCTTTTATCATTTAGGTGCCTAAAAATGCGGAGGTAAAGATTTTCATAATCGCGTAGGCAAAACTGATGACGAGAATTCCAATGATGGCATATTTGATGGCACTGTTTCCACTGGTGGTTTTTCCGCCAAAGATATTGGTGGCGTAGAGGTATCCGGCGTAGATAATCATTCCTGCACCGATAACGAGTCCGATTTGAGAGATGAATTTTACGAGGTAGACCAGATATTGGAGGATAGTGTTTCGGGTCATAATGCCTGTTGCTAGGGCTGCTCAGAGGTCTCCCTTCTTTTCGTAGTCCTTCGCTTGTTTATTGTAGTTGTCCCACACTTCACCAGTTTTTCAGACTTTTTTTACATCTTCGGCGAGACTTTCGGGATTTTTTACTTCTGGTAAGATGGCGTAGCCTACGTCTTGTTGTGCGGAGACGAAAGAGGGGAGGAGGAAGAAGAGGAAAGTCAAAAGAGGAAAGAGGAAAGATGAGAGGCGGATGGGAGTTTTCATTGGGAGAGAGGAAAGATTAAGTAAAGATTTCATTAGGTATTTGCAGGGACGCACTGTTAGTGCGTCTGCAGGTATCTGTAGGGATGTTCCGTTAGCACGTCCGCGAAGGATTAGGAACAGATGGGGATGAGTTTTGGGACGGCTTTGACTACTCTGGCTCGGCTGGTTTTGGATTGTTGGATGAGGGTTTGGAGGTCGGCGAGTCTTTTGTTGAGATAGGTATTGGCGAATTCTTTTACGGTATCGGTGAGTGCTTGCGTGCTTTTTTGGATAGCGACTGTTTCGATGTAGGTGGTCTCTGCGTTAATTCTGGTTTGGATGAGGGTCGTACAACGATTTCCTGCGAGGAGCATTTGGTTGGTGTCGATGATGGCTTTGATGTTGCTATCGTTTCTAAAGAGTGCATAGAGGAATCCCGCGAGATTACAGACGTTTCTATATCTATCGGCTAGAGACCGATTGGCGTAGTTTTCCAGCTTTGTTTTATTCTCTCCGGTGAGCATTTGGTCTACGTAATATTTGGAGGATTGGGAAGTGTCTTGTTCAAATCCGTTGAGGTGATTTTTGCTGTCAAGGGTTTGATATTTGTTGTAGAGGGTTTTGATGACAGGGGGGGTAGTTCCTTCTTCTTTTTCCATAATTTCGGAGATTTTTGTTCTTCGTTCTTGTCCTTTGTCGTCAAGTTTTGCTCCGTTTCCTATTTGTGTGTATCGGTTGGTTTCGCTACCAAAGCCATCAAGTCTTCTCATTAGCACGTCCAAGAGATGGTCGTAGAGATAGTAGGATTTAGGATAGTTTCTGTCTATGAGTAGTGCTTCATCGGTTTTACAACTTGTTTTGTTGATGGCTCAGAATTCTTCTGTATTGGTTTGGGCACAGCAGTTTGCTTTGAGATTGAGGAGGGCGACATTGAGGGAAGCGGAGTCGATGATTTGTTCATGGTTGGTAGGGGCAGCTTTGTTGGTTGTTCGAAGGGTGTTTACGAGAGGGAAGGTATTCTCTGGGGTATATTGTCCCACAACGAGGTCGCAGTCTCCGGGATAGTTCGCGGCAAATCCTCTACTTTGGGTAAGGAGAGTAAAGCATATTCAGAGGAGGGAGTAGGAGAGGATTTTTTTCATTAGGGGTAGTGTATTGATTTTTGGTTGTTTTGCAAATGGTTGTGAGTAGACATTATTTGACCTTGCAAATTCGCTAAATATTCCTATAGTATCCTTAGTTTTATTTTTTCTTGTGCTATGAAGAATAGTATCGCCCTTGTCCCCACCTGATTATAAAATGATGTACAGACGTTTATTTTTTATCTTTACTCTTTTTCTCCTATGGCGATAACTTCACAAAAGACTGATTTTTCAGCACGATATAATGATGTAGTACAGCAAGCTGACCTTGCAGAAAATTCTGCGGTCAAAGGATGTATGGTCATCAAACCCTATGGCTATGCTATTCGGGAAAATATTAGGGATATTTTAGATGCAATGTTTAAGGCAACTTGACACCAAAATGCCTATTTTCCTCTTTTTATTCCCAAAAGCTTTTTGAGTAAGGAAGCTTCTCACGTGGAAGGTTTCGCGAAAGAATGTCGAGTGGTGACGCATTATAGGCTGATGAATGACCCGAACGGCAAAGGGATTGTCGTTGACCCTGCTTCCAAATTAGAAGAAGAGTTGATTGTGCGTCCTACTTCTGAAACGGTGATTTGGGATAGTTTCAAAAATCGGATTCACTCGTATCGCGATTTGCCCCTGCTGATTAATCAGCGAGCAAATGTGACGAGGGCGGAAATGAGAACCAGAATTTTTCTGAGAACTTCAGAATTCTTGCGACAGGAAGGACATACGGCTCATGCTACGGCGGTCGAGGCTCATGAGGAAGCCATCAAGATGTTCAATGTGTATCTGGATTTCGCGAAGCATTTTATGGCGATTTATTCGTATCAAGGAGAGAAACCTGACCACGATAGGTTCGCTGGTGCGGTACATACATATGCATTTGAACCGATGATGCAGGATTTCAAGGCTTTGCAAGCGGGGACGTCTCACGATTTAGGTCAGAATTTTGCTAAGGCATTTTCTGTACAGTTCACCAATAAAAATAATGAACTCGAATATCCGTATGCTACTTCCCGAGGGGTGTCTACGAGGCTGCTGGGGGGACTCATTATGGCTCATTCGGACGATAAAGGACTGGTTTTACCACCTGCTTTGGCACCGATGCATTTGGTGATTGTCCCTATCTTCAAGACGCAGGAGGAATTGGAGGCGATTAGACAGTATTTAGCACCTGCTTTAGAGCAGATAGAAAAAGCTGAACTGCACATCCAGAGTGATTTCTTGTGAACGTGGAGGAAAAAGGTGAACGTAACGATAGACGATGATAATCAGAAAACTCCCGGTTGGAAGTATGCAGCATATGAATTAAAAGGGGTTCCCTTGAGGATTGCGATTGGGAAGAGAGATGTGGAAGCTGGGAATGTGGAGATTTATAGGAGAGATACAGGAGAAAAGCTGGTTGTGAAGTTGGGAGACCTCGCTGAGACCGTGATGAGGCTGTTGCAGGAAATGCAAGAGCAGTTATTTGTCCAGCACGAACAGTTTTCTAAAACACATACGTTTCAGGTCGATACCTATGCAGACTTCAAGGAAAAGATTGAACAAGGATACGTTTTGGCTCATCGAGACGGGAAGAAAGAAACTGCTGACATCATTCAAGAAGAGACGAAGGCGACCATTAGGTGTATTCCATTTGATAGTGTTGAAGAAGTGGGGAAAGATTTGTTGACGGGAAAAGAGAGTAGGAGAAGAGTGATTTTTGCGAAAAGTTATTAGTGCTGTTCAAGTAAATAAAAAAACCTATCTGATTTGTAGATAGGTTTTTATAGAAATATAGGAAATTCAAAAAATAGAAATGACAGTAAATTGTTCGTGATATGGAAAAGTCAACATTGAAAATCAAGGCGATTCTGGAAAAACTCTTTAGAAATGGAGATTGAATAACAA
>JAITQZ010000092.1 GCA_031288635.1 Candidatus Peribacteria bacterium
GGTAATGATTTCCATTAGTCAGGTATAATCATTACCTTTTTGAAAGAAAATGGTAGAGAAAAATGCAAATTGATAAAAGGAAACAGCCCCACAAGTTTAGGGCTGTTTTTTTAGTTTAATTTATTTTACCTTGATGTACCACTGTATTACGTGGAATGGTGGCATATTGTTATGAGCTTGGTCTCCTCCTGCGGGTTTAGTAGAGACAAGGAGGTCTTTAGAATTCGTGTATCCGTTCATTGGCTCTACTCCATTGGTGAGTGAACCTCCGGCGGAATCTTTTAGAGCAATCGTATGAGTATGGTTTGGCATTTCTGGTTCTATCAACGTATGAAGGACTTCTCCCAATTGGGACTTTCCTTTCGCCGTATAGATATCTACATATCCTAAAGGAAAGGAAATTGTAGTATCTTTGGCATAGTCTCCCTCTCCAACTAAGGTTCTTCAGGCAAGATTGTAGGTGTCTCCTCAGAGTACAGCATCTTTTACCTGACTATTGATTGCACTTCCATCACATAATGCCCAACCTCGTGCGTTCATTGTGGCTTGGTCTATCGTTCCATTCACTGCGATAAAACTTCCTAGAGGGAAAAGTGTAGAAAATCCTGATTGTAGTGTAGAAAAACCTGATTGCAGTGTAGCGATTTGTTGTTCTAGTTCAGTGAGTTGTTCAGTCAAGGTAGTGTCAGATTGCAAGGTCGAAACTTCATTTTGTAGCCCAGAGAGTTCGTTTTGTAAGCCAGAAATCCCTTGGTAAAGGGTAGGAATCTCTTGCTGGAGCATTGCAATGTCTGAGCCAGTTTCTTCGGCAGCATTATGTACCGTCTCACTAGGAGTAGGAGAAAAGTGTCTAAAGCTAACAATACCAATACTGGTAATGATAAGGAGCCCGAGCCCCCAAAGTGCTCCTTGCCATACGGGAGCCAAAAGAGAAGGTTGTGTTGTTTTCATAGATATACAATAAAGAAATAAAATGTTGTATATCTATTGTATATAAATATCTATATTTGTCAATTATTTGAATACTTTTATTATAAGGGTCAGATTTCTTCCTTTACTTTAGCTAGGAATTGTAATGCTTGCAAAGGGGTCATATTGTTCAAATCTGCTTGCGACAAAATTCTTTGTATTTTTTCATATCTTTCTTGTAGTTCTGCTCTGTCCGCTGAGATTTGTTCGTTGTCGGATGAAACGATTTCAAATAAGGGAATATTGGGAATGGGGGCGTTTGGATGGTGAGATGCTTGCGGACGTGTTGATGAGATATTCCTTTGTTGTTCCGTCTCCAATCCTTTCAAAATCTCTCTCGCCTGATGTAAAATGGTTTCTGGAATGCCTGCAATTTTTGCAACGTCAATCCCGTAGCTTTTATTTGCTCAGCCTTTTACAATTTTTTTCATAAAGAGGACTTCCTTTTCCGTCTCGTAAACGGATACAGAGAAGTTTCTCACTTCTGGGTATTTTTCTGCTAGGGCGATTAATTCGTGATAGTGCGTTGCCAAAAGGGTTTTTGCTTTTACCTGTTTCAAGACATATTGCAAAATCGCTGAAGTCAGAGCCATTCCATCGTAGGTGGACGTCCCGCGTCCCAATTCGTCGAAAATGATAAAACTTTTTTCTGTGGCATTATTGAGAATGTTGGATACCTCTATCATTTCGGTCATAAAGGTAGACTGGTTTTTTGCGATGACATCTCCACTTCCCACTCTCGCAAATAGTCCATCAATCAATCAGATTTTTGCACTCGTCGCGGGGACAAAGAGTCCGCAATGAGCCAACAGTACAATTAAAGCAGATTGACGTAGATAGGTTGATTTTCCGCCCATATTTGGGCCGGTGATAATGTGGATGAGTCCATTATCTTCCTCTAAAGCACCCGAAGGAGCAATTTGTTTCCCTAGCGTTAAGTCATTTGGGATAAAAGGATGGTCTTTGGGTAGATACGCTTCAATCACCGGATGACGACCTCCTTGAATATGGATGATATCTCCCGTGTTGAGTTCTGGCTTTATATACTCTTGTTCTAGAGCAAAGAGAGCGTGAGAAGCATAGACATCTAGTTCAGCAATATGTTGAGCCAAGGTGGTGAGGAGTTCAACGTGCGTTTCAATTTGTTTCCTGAGTTGTTCTAAAATATCGAATTCACGTTTTATTACTTTCTCTCTGGCAGAAAGGATGTCAGATTGGATTTGCTCCAAATAAGGAGAAGAATAACGTTGATTGTCTTTCAAGGTATTTCTACGGATAAGAGCCAGCTTGTTTTGTTCCTCCGTTTGTGGTGAGGTCGTTTTCTTCATCAGAGCAGCTTCGAATGTACTACTATCTCTTTGCGTTATTTCGATAAAATATCCTTGGTTCATCACAAATTTCAATTTCACATTATGTACGCCTGTAGTGCGAGCGAGAAATTGTTGATATTCCAAGAGAAGTTCATCACTATGATAGGCAATTTTACGTAGTCTGTCTACTTCTGAGTCGAAGGTATCTGCAATAAATTCAGAGTCCTGTTTGATGTGATCATCAGGTTTTAACGCAGTGTTCAAGGTCTCCCAGAGTTGGGCAAGCTGATTGAGTTCGTTGTCTTGCATTCCCAACGCCAAGAGTTCTGCTTTCATTATGTTGCTGGATGCTTGATGAAGTGAGTCGGTGGAAAAAAACATTCCCAGCGTGCTTCTGAGTTTTACGAAGGGGAAGGGATTCTGCTTTTTATACAGAATGGTAGACATCAATTTATTGGTATCAAAGCTTTCTCCGAGTAATTTGAGGATGAGTTTGGTCTGTTCGTTTTGTTGGTATCTAATAATATGTTTTTGTCTTTCTTGGAGCACGGGTAAGGTATGAATGGGGTTCATCAAGAGATATCTCAGATATCTGGCTCCGCTAGTGGTTTGAGTTTTGTCGAGAATGCCAATGAGACTGTATTTTTCGCTGGACTCGTAAGAGGAACTGAAAAGCTCCAGATTTTTCATTGTGATGTCATCCATTAGCACCATTCCTAGCTGGGTGTGATAGGAAACTTTACACACATTGGTCAAAGCGTGTTGTTGGGTGTGTTTGATATAATTGAGCAAGAGAGCTATGGCTTGTTGCCTGCCTTCTATTGTTGCTTGTCAGAAGGAGTTTAACGTTTGTACTTTGAGGATATTCGTGAGAAACATCTCGGTATCGCTCGGGATTTCATATACGGAAATGAGGCATTTTAGATAGTGTTGTATGGGGGTGGAAATACTGTCTTTGTCTCTAAAATCAGCATCAATAATCACTTCGCTTGGACTCAATGTCAGAATCCGTTTTTGTAAATCCCCTAGGTTAGCAAAGCTTTTTGTCCAATATTCTCCCAACGTGAAATCTCCTCGTGCTAGGTGATAGTGGAGTCAGCTTTTGGTTTCCTGTTGAGTGAGTGCCAACATATAATTGCATTTTTTGCTGCCTTCTTGGATATAGGTGCCGGGGGTGATTACCTGAGAAATCTCTCTTTCTACTACTTTTCCGGGGACGGGTTCAGAAACTTGTTCTGCGATTGCGACTTTGTAGCCGTGTTGGATGAGCTTGGGGATATATTTTTCGATACTATGATGAGGAATGCCTGCCATAGGAATGGGTTGTTCGGCATCTTTATTTTTACTGGTAAGCACGAGGTCAAGCACTTTGTGGCAAATGTGGGCGTCTTCAAAAAACACTTCGTAAAAATCCCCAATACGAAAAAAAAGCACGCAGTCTAGGTACTGCTTTTTCATCTCTTGATACTGTTTCATCGCGGGAGTCAAAGCCATAGAATTGATACTACAAAAATAAGCTGAAATTTCAAGAGGGAAGCAAGGGCTACAAATTTTTTATTC
>JAITQZ010000103.1 GCA_031288635.1 Candidatus Peribacteria bacterium
TTTTCTTTGGTACATTTTGAAAAAATAGTAGATAAAACAATTATCTACTACTCTTTTCCTTCTTTTTAGCCACACATTTTTTTAATTATACCGAAATTTCAGGAAAATTCCATATACTATCACTACTTTTATTTCCATATATATATGCCTAAACTTATCGCTTCCCTACTGGGAATACTCGCAATCGCGAGTTTGGCAGGTTGTGCCACGGACACTCAACAACCAGAAAATCAAACTGAAACAAAAACCGTGAAAATTGGAGTCATTCTTCCACTCTCCTGACCCGCTTCAAATTACGGAAAAGATGCCGTAAATGTGTATACATATGTGGTTGATGAGTTTAATGCTTCCCAAAACAACATCAACATTGAACTGGTGATTGAAGATGGAGCGTGTGACGGAAAATCTTCTACAAGTGCAGCTCAAAAGTTAGTCAGTATTGATAAAGTACAAGCAATTGTAGGTGGTTTCTGTTCAGCAGAAACGGTTGCTGGTGGAAAAATCGCTCAACAAGCAGGAGTGGTAATGCTTTCCCCCGTGTCTGACGCTACAGAGATTTCAAATATTTGAGAATATGTATTCAGATTTTATACTAATGCTGACGCAAGTGAAGCACTAGCAAAACATATTCGTACGCAATCCTCAGAAAAGCTAGTTATCGTAGCAGAAAATTCTGATACTAGTGTCGGATTTGCTAACGATTTAGCTCAACTATTCTCTCCAGAACAGGTAGATAGTACTACCTATCAATCCTCAGAAAAGGATATAACAATGTTGGCAAAACAGGTTAAGGAAAAGATTTCTTCCAAGGACTATCTCGTTATTCCTTTTGCTAGTGATGTGACTTCAGAAAGTGTGATTAAAGCATTTGATAAAGAAGGAATTCTGGAACTGTTATGAGGAAATATTGCTAGTAATGAATCTCTTACAAGTGCTTCTACATATAGAAATCTCGGTTCTTTGTTAAATGGAATAAAAACGGTAGCCTTAAAATCATTGAATAACTTTGCTGACTCGGGAAAACAGTTAGCAGAAACCTTCCAAAATCAAGGTCTGGTTACCGAAAATATCACACGAGCAGTCTTAGCAGCCGAAGCGATGGATTTGACAATAGAAGCTGTAGCAACGGTGTGAGATAATGCTGACACTATCAAAGAGTACTTCAACTCTTTCAATCCGAATTATTTGAAAACTGGCTACTTTGGAGATTACTACTTCAACGAAGCAAGAACTGCGGAAGGACTCGGCTTCCTCGTCTATGAAATCCAAGATGGCGAGCTTGTCGCAGTAAAGTAAAAATTTACATAAATTTGCTTGCATTTAGCTTTCCAAATGAGTATATTTCCCTTATTAGAAATCAACTTTTTATCCTTTATTCCCAGTTTCAATGGCAGAAAAACCCGTTAGAATAGCCATCAAAGAAATGAGCGAAAATGGAGAAAGCTATTATCTAGCAGAAAGTCCAGATGTTGATAATTTTTTTGCTGAAGCTGATAGTTTAGAAGAAATATTAAAAGTTGCACCAGAAGTAATGGAAATGATTTTGGAGTTAGACAGAAAAAAAGCAAGGAATTTCCTACCTTTATGGAAGGAGCAATATGTGTAGATAGTTTAGCGGTTTCTGATATGGCTACCCGTGGACAGGAACGATTAGCAGCGTATAAAAAGCAGTATCCTATTTCTGCGATAGAAGGGCGAATCCCTTTTTATAAAGAAACCATTGACTTAATTTGACAGGCAATTTTAGCAGGAAATACTTCTCGAAACCAGATAGAAAACTATTTAAGAAGTTATGATGAAAACACTATCAGATATGGATATGTAGGAGATTATTATTTCAATACAAGTGGTGATGCTATTGGTCTCTGATATTCCTTGCAGAAAATAGAAAATGGAGAAATTGTATTCTTAAACTAATTCAGCTTTATCATTCTTTTTACCTATGCTTTCAGTTCAGCAACTTCATCGGTCAGTCGATGGAACAACCATTATCAAAGGCGTTGACTTAGATATTGCCAATGGACAGACGGTAGGATTAGTCGGTCCGAATGGTTGTGGGAAAACTTCCCTGCTCAATCTCATCAATGGTTTTCAGATTGCACAGGAGGGGAGTATCGTTTTCAATACGCACGACATCACCAAACTTTCCGTAGAAGCCAGAGCAAATCTAGGAATTGGACGCGTCTTTCAGTCGTTCTGAATTTTTAGAACCCTGACCCTGTTTGAAAATTTGGCATTGGCATATGCGAAAGACCTTTCTTGGAAATATAAACTGCTTCCCGTGAGTGCTTTACCCAAAAAATATCAACAAGAAATTCTTGAAATCTTGGAGGAACTGGAACTTATAGACAAAAAAGATACTTTGGCAGGAAATTTGAGTGGAGGACAAATGAGATTGCTTGAAATAGCACGTCTGTATTTGCAGAAAACAAAACTCTATCTTCTGGACGAGCCTACTGCTGGAGTCTCTCCCAAGTTGAAATCAAAAGTAGTAGATTTGTTGAGAAAAATCATTGATAAAGATAAGATGGTTATCATTGTAGAACACGATTTTGAGTTCCTTTCCCAATTTGTAGATTCGTTTGCTTTGATGGATGATGGAAAGATTTTGTTAGAAGGAAACTATACAGAAATAAAAAACTCACCAATAACCAATAGCGTTTATTTTGGAAAGCACTAATGGATTTCAACTATCTTTTGCTCAATACCATACTTTACGGAGGTTTGGCTCTGGCGTTTTCAGTGTTCTTTTCTAGTGGAAAGATTATGAATTTTGCATTGGGAAATTATCTCATTATTTGTGCCTACATTCTTTACGCTTTCCTCACTCACGGTTTCAATCGGCTTACGGTAATCGTTCTCATCGCGTTCATTCTGTTGTACCGATTTGTTCATTGGTTGCTATTACGTTATTTTCCTAATGATAAACAAAGAGACCTTGTGGGACTGGTGTTTACGCTCGGACTGGCTGTTGTCCTAGAAAATGCGATGCATTATCTCTACTGACCGAGTTCAATCTCCCTTCCACTCAATCATCTGCCTTTTCGAATACTTAGTCTGATTTTTTTTCTGTTATTTGGAGGTTCTTTTTACTTCTTCAAAAAAAGTTTAGGAGGAAAAATGCTGAATGCCATCAGCGAAAACAGTGGATTGATGCGTGGACTTGGCATCCAAACGACTGCCTTTTTGCAAAAAGTATTTGCAGTACTCCTGGTCTTACTTTTTGGGATTGCGTTCATCCTCCTAACAGAAACCAGTTTAAGAGCCTCTGATGGACTCTTCTATATGATTAAAGCATTAGGTGTGATGATTTTAGTAGGGACGGCAAGGAAAGAGTATCTCTTCTTAGGAGCATTGCTCTATGTGGTGGTAGAGTATTTGTTATTTATTGTAGGAGGACTTCCTATCTCCTACAAAGAAACGCTGATTCTGATTGTGATTTTAGGAGTTTTACTTTTCAAACCAGAGGGACTCTTTAGTGACAAAAGGAGAGCCGTGTAATTTCTACTTGTATTTTTTGTTGCTTTTATAATAGAGATTGTTATTTTGTTATAGCAATCTCTTTTTTATCTGTTGTTGATGTAATTTTATGCAAGGTATTCTTAAAACACCACTGTATAAAAATACGGCTTATTGTCCTCATTTAGTGGAACATTGTACATTTTCTGGATATGGAAGTGAACAGCGTTTTTTTGGTTTCACCTTACCGTATAGCAATGTTGAAACGAGAATAGGAAAAACAATTTTTTGGCTTGATAAAAATCAAAGTATAGAAAAATTAAAATCGGAAATACAACTACCTCTTGATAAGACGGTTATTTCGAAAGAAAATAAAATATTAAAGCAAGAGTTGGATAAGAGAAAAAGGAAAGATGATTTTCTCTTTGAAAGAATTGGAAGAGTTGTATATAAAGATAATTGGATTCCCTCTCGAAAGGCTGAAAAGCTATCACAACAAGAACTACTGAGATATCATAAGCAATGGTATCAAAATCCTATGATATGGGTGGTTGATAGTGAAAAGGAGAATAACGTTGTACAAAGACCATTATGATTATTACCACTGGATGTAAAAAGTTGAAATATAAAGGAACAACAAAGAGAATTGTCATATTATGGAAAAAAATATAGGGCTTTTATTAGAAATTATTCAAGACTAGAAAATTATGTGATAATATATTTTTTAGACTGGTTGTATGACGTGATGGCATTATATGAATATAGATATAAAGGAGAAGACTATTATTTCCCTAGTTCTACTTTTTTTCAATATAATGATTATGTGGTGTTTACCTACGCTCAATCCTATAGCGTCTCGAAAAAATTTTATGAACAGGCAAAAGAGTATTTTCTTGCTCAACAAGGTGTGCTTAATGAATTAGCTTTAGCTTATGAGATGTATAGAGAACAAATAGTGATGGTTCATCAGGTCAAACATGTCGTACAGTGAATCACGAAAAAAATTGTTGATAAGTATATTTTTTAGTTCTAAGATAAAAATGAATCTCAAACAAAAAGGAAAAGAAGGGGAACTCCTCGTCCAACAGCACTATCAACAACAAGGGTTCAGCCTTCTAAAGGCAAATTTTGCAATCCGTGGTGGAGAGATTGATCTAATAATGAAAAAAGACACCACCTTAGTTGCCATCGAAGTAAAAAATCTGGATACTATTGCGGAACTCGATAACTATATTACTTCCAGAAAAATTGCTCATCTCCAGAAAACATTAGACGCCTTCCTCTGGGAATATGGTGAAGAGCAATTTACCGCAATAAGAATGGACGTGGTCTTTGTGAGCCACGGAGTCATTAGAGAAATCTACGAAAATATCACTATTGCCTAAAGTCAAATACAAAATACCAATTTTCTCAGTGAAAAATTGACAAAAAATGCCCATATCAGTATACTTAAAGGGTAAACTCTTTATTCTTCGTGTATACTCTCTATGGCAGATACTCCCCAAAGCATTCCTTCCCATACTCCCTCATCTCCTTCAATGTCCGCAGCTTCTGCTACCAATGAACTCAATATTTTTTTCAATCAAGCACAATTCACTATTATCAAAACCTATAAAAAGCTGCATCGCTTTCTTTTCAAACACGGAGTTTTTGCTCTAATGGGAATGTTAGCAGTTGGAGTAGTGTATTATCTGAGTCAACAGTCCATCAAAGAAAATATTGTTCTTTCTCAGGCTTCTGGTCTTTCCTTCGCGAAAAACTTTCGAGAAAAACAGCTTTCTCAGTTAGAGAATGCTGACATAGAAATCCAAATTCCTTATGGAGAAAGTGAAACAAAGGAGGGAGTAATTTCTACAAGGAGTAATTTGGCTACCTATCAAGGAGTAGTATTGCCGAGAGTATTTAGCCTCCCTCAGGGTTCTTCACTGTTTGATTTGGAAAAATTTGCAGCCAAACAGACGACCAGTGGAGAGTTGATGAAAGTGATTGAACAGCTCATTTTTTCTCCGCAGCTCCAGACCACAAATTTATCGTTTCCACCGAGTTTAACACTTTCTGAGGGAATACTAGCAGATTTTAATCTCCAATGTATCAATGAGCAAAAGCTTTCTTCAATCCTGTGTGATAAATTCTTGGAAAGGCTCTATGCAGAGGGAACCTTTTACAATATAGGCACAGATAAAGCTGGTATGGAAACCCTTTTGAAAACCACCAAAGATGGAGATAAGCTTTGTACACTGATGTATGATACGACACTCTATCATAGAACGGTGTATCCAACATTTAATGATTTGATTTTACAGTGTAGCACCTCACATATTCAGCGTTATAGAGAGCTTATAAATTTTATTGAAATAGAAGGAGAACTAAGTAAAGGAATTGTCTCTCTGACCATTTATGCTAATAAATCCCTTAATGCATACAAATTACTTTCCGTCCAACAAATTTTATATAAAAGTCTGTTAGCAGGTTCTCTCAATAGGACTACTATTTCTAGCTATTTAGAATATGCTCAGGAATTGATTAATAGAAACAATGGAAATGACCGTTATATTGTACCTCTGTACAAAGATATCCTCTATCGAATCAATAATGACATCCTCCTCCCCATCCTCGAAACCAGTGATAATAAAACGATTTCTAAAATAGAAATCCAGCAGCTCATTAATCAAATCAACCAACTCAACAAAGGAAATAGTGCTTTGGGAGTGGTAGGATTGGAAAAACAGCTGACTACTGCAGGACTAATTCCGCAGAGAGAGGTAGGAACAATCATTACGACCAATAAGGATATTGAAGAATTGCTTAAACCCATTTTGGATATGAAAGACCGCCTCAAAATCCAATCGTATCAAATTTCGGAAGAAAGAGATACCGTAACCTTACAGACAGAAATCTCTAGTACTAAAATTCTAGAAGCATTAGAAATGAATTTAAGAGCTAGGGTAGTGCTGTATACTGAGAGAGATACACTTTATGTACAGAGTATCACTATTCTCAATGAAGCGAACGTGAATACTTTTGTTCAGCATTATATTTCTACTGCGAAGATTTCTTTTATTCAGCTTTTGAATATTCTGGATGAAAATATTGCTCTATACCAAGAAGATGTTTCAGAAACCAAGACCCTTTGTGAGATGATGGAAAGTAAGTACTCGAATACCCTCATAAGTTGTACCCCTACGGTGATTGAGCTGACTCAAGAGGGCATCAATTATTCCTTCCAGATAGAAAACGAAGTTTTGGGAGAGGTAAAAGTTTCTGACGCTACTTTGGAAGCGGATATTAAAGCAATGCTCCAAAATAGTCTCATCAATAGTACTACGACCTATTCTTTAATGCAAGACATTCTCAATATCAAACTAGCGGCTCCAGAAGAAAAATATATAGGAGAAAAGCTGATTATCAATGAAAGAATGAAATTATACCTCAATACCTCACCCATCATCAATATTTTAGAAGGTCCAATATTTGAAGTCGTCTTTACGCTCGGGGAATTTACCCTAAAAGGCACCTACGACGTGGAGACCAACACCATTTCCAGAATCTATTACGTGGTGCCAGTGACTCAGGAAACATTATTAATCAGGGACTTTGTTTTACCTATCAATGAAGCAGATAAAGAAAATCTGGCGTATCTCTCAAATAATCCGAGAATCTACTTGAGAAACTCCAATACTACTGCCTTCACCAAATATGAGGCAATGCTCCAAAAGCAAAAAGAGTAAAATTTTCTTACATACATAAAAGCCCAATATCCCTATTGAGCCTTCGTAATATATGATAAGTATAATTTCTTATCTTACTTCACCTTTCATTACCATTCTCGCTTTTACAGGCAGCTTTTTAGAAGCACTTTCAATCACTTTTTCAGCTTCATCTCTAGGTAATCCCGTAAACTCGAAAAGTACTTTTCCTCTTCTCACCGGAGTTGCATATCCATCTACATCAGATTTTCCACTACCCATCGGCATTTCCAATCCTTTCTTGGTAATAGGAGTATCTGGGAAAACTCTCATTCGGATTTGTCCCGTTTTTCTGGTATGACGAACAATTACCTTTCTGGCAGCTTCGAGTTGTTTGTTGGTAATCACTCCAGAAGTAGTTGCTTTCAGTCCAAAATCTCCAAATGCTACGGTGTTTCCTCTGGTAGCTGCTCCTTTCAGATGTGGTCTGAATTGCTTTCTATGTTTTCGTCTTTTCGGTGTTAATAACATAGCGATATAGATAAATAGATAAATGATGTAATAGATTTATAGTTGAATAAGTATCCGTGTTTTATTCTCTTCCCTAGGGGTAATGCTTGGGTCAGTAAGGTACAGATTGTAATAGTCTTTTGCTTCTGGGTAGTCTTGCATAATTTGTTGATACACTGCTTTCATTTGGCTATAGTCTCCAATGATTTCACGAGCAACGAAGTCTTGCGTAATCTTCATTTCTCCCTCTGGGTGTGCAAGTCCAATTCGTCCTTCCCCTTGAAAGGTTGCGTGTTTTAACATTCCTTTATCTCGGTCTATCTGTCCATATGTTTTAACAAAGTCCGTTTTAAACTGAGTGTAAATATTCATGTCCCTTGGCATAAAGTTATCAAACGGAGTAGGTACAGTAACGAATGGCGTATTCAGTACGATATGCAAAGTATCAAGGTTTCAGAGACATAAGCAAATAAACAGTAAGTAAAGCTGATTTAATTAATAGCTATTGTTGCTTTCTTATTCTTTTTTACAGAGGAATATTGGGTTCCTTTCTGTATCCAAACTTTAATTCCTAGTACTCCATATTTTGTCATTGCTTGGAGATAGTGGTAATCAATATCTGACCTAAACGTTTGCAAAGATACTCTTCCATCAATGAAATGTTCCGTCCTCGCAATATCGGTTCCATTAAGTCTTCCTCCAATCTGTACTTTCACTCCATCAGCTCCTTTTTCCATAATTTTAGCAACCGTATTTTTGATCACTTTTCTATACGGCATACGGTTTTCGATTTGGGTAGCAATGAATTCTCCCATCACGCGAGCAGACAGTTCAGGAGAACGTACTTCTTTCACGTTAATTTTGAATTCCTTATGGAATTTTTCTTTCAGCTTTCTTTCTACTTCTTTGATTTTCTCACCATTTTTTCCCATAATCACTCCGACTTTGGTAGCGAAAAGGATGATTTCCCCTTCTTTAGCGGTTTTCCTAATCACCACTTTAGAAATTCCTGCACGAGAAAACTTCTTATCGATGAAATTTCTCACCTGAATATCTTCAATAAAGAAATCTGCACCTTGTCTCTTGGTCTTTGCAAACCGTTCAGACGGTCGTGATTTCATTATTCCGACTCTCATTCCAACTGGATTTACTTTTTGTCCCATACTGATGGATTATTTAGTAGTTAAAACGACTTTTACATAAGCTCTATATTTTTCGTAGTGGCTAATTCTACTACGAGAAACAAATCTCACTCTCTTAATCTTGGGACCTCTGCCCACTTCAATCCTCTCAATCAGCAAGTCGTCCAAAGCCAATCCTTGGTTTTGTACAGCATTTGCGGTAGCTGATTTCAAGAGCTTGTAGAGCGTTTTTGCTCCCTTTTTAGGCATATGCTCTAAAAGACTGAACGCATCTTTTACTTTCTTTCCTCTCACGAGGTCAGCAATCAGATTGAGTTTCTTGTCTGAGAGTAATGCATATTTCAATGTTGCACTTACTTGGGTCATAATCAACAACGTTTAATAGGTAAATAAAGGAATATATAGGGCTTGCCTTGAACTATTTAGAAAGGGTGCCCCTTGAAGGTTCTCGTTAAAACGAATTCTCCCAATCTATGTCAAAGCATATCTTCCGTCACATAGACACTGACGAATTGTTTCCCATTATGCACGGCGAAGGTAAAACCTACCATTTCTGGAATAATCTGACAAGCTCTGTCCCAGACTTTGATGATTTTTTTATCTCCACTTGCATTCATTTTGGTAACTTTGCGAAGGATTTTCTCATTCACATAGAACCCTTTTTTTAGCGACCTAGCCATACTCTAATAGTAATAATAAGGTAAATAAATCTGATACGTATATTGTTTTGATGGTTTTTTTATGGATATGTTTACATTTTACTGACACCTCGCATCAGCAAGAACGTTCAAACACAGAGACACAATGCTATGATGGTAAATATTCGTGAAGCAATTTTGAACCTTTTGGCTTTCAGTTCGGGAAGTTTCGTGCATACTGCACTGAAGTGAAAGACTATCCCAACTAGAAACATCGCCTCAAACGCATATTAAGATAGTTGATATCATTTTACTTCCGATGAAGAGTTAAAGCCTCTAAACTTACTTCGTTCTCTTTGATACAATGAATTTTTCTGACCATTTTTTGCTGCTTCTCGTTTTAATTCCTGCAGCCACTCTTTTTCCAGAAAAGGATTTTTGCATTCTCAGTCCGATAGGGGAGTGAGCTTCACCTCCTCCGTGAGGGTGGTCTTTCGGATTCATATTTTTTCCAAGTACTCTTCCCTTTTGTCCCTTTCGTCTAATACGACCTGCTTTTCCGATAACGACATTTTTATGTTGTTCATTTCCAATAGTTCCAATCGTTGCCCAACAGTTCTCGTTGAATTTCCTTACTTCACCACTTGGCATTTTGATAAAGACCAAATGATTTGCTTCATCTCTACCAGAGATTAATGCTGCAGAACCAGCCGTCTTGATAATTTTCCCCGTAGAGAAAGGAGTAATTTCGAGATTATGTATATTCATACCTTCTGGAATATCTTTAAGCTGTTTTCTATTCCCATTCGCGATAGGAGCATCTGCTCCACTCATTACAGCGTCTCCTACTTTAATTCCATTCCAAGCAAGCACATATCTTTTTTCTCCGTCAGCATAATTAAGCAAGGCAATTCTAGCAGTCCTATAAGGGTCATATTCAATGCTTGCTACTTTCGCAGAAATCCCCGCTTTATCATACCCTTTGAAGTCTACCAATCTATAGAGTCTCTTGTGTCCTCCTCCCATTCGGCGAGAAGTAATACGCCCTTGATTGTTTCTTCCACCGGTTTTCCCGATAAAGACCGTCAGAGATTTCTCTGGTTTAGTTGTGGTGATGTCGCTAAAGTCATATCCCACCATAAATCTTCTGGAAGGGGTATAAGGCTTATACTTTTTTAATGCCATTTGTGATATACAGTAAGTTTATAAATCTGAAGGTTATGTGTTATGTATGCTGTTTATTTCAGGTCACCATTCGTTCAAACGGAGTATTGACCCGTTCCAACGATTCCTCTTCTTATACTCCAATTTCTATCTTTTCCTTTTCAGATAAGGTGATGATCGCTTTTTTATATTCCGTTCTCACGGTCTTTCTCTGTGAACGTCCTTTGAAAGGCACTTTTACCAAGTTAATTTTCAGAGGATGTACTTTATAGAGATACTCCACAGCCTGTTTTACGTCATTCTTATTCGCGTCTCCGTGAATTTTGAAAACGTATTTATGGTCAGCTTCTTGAGCTTTGTGGGTTTTCTCGGTCAGCACAGGAGAAAGAATAATGTCATAAGGTGAAAAGGTTTTGAGTGCCTTTGGTGCAACATTTTTCTTTGCTCTTTGTTGTAGTTTTTCTCTAAAGGTCATTGGTTCAGAAGAGTACAGAAGATTAAAAGAATTTCAGAAGATTTATAGATGATTATTTTGTTTCATTTAACGCATTCAAAGCATCTTCGAGGAAGACTACTTTATCCGCACTGAGCAAGTCTTTCGGATTGAGGTAGTCCAACAAGAGATACTTCACTTTTTCAATATTTCTAAAGGATTTCTCAATTCCGTCGTTTTTTTCTTTCATCACGAGTAAGGTTTTTTGTCCGTTCAAGTTCAAGGCATTAAGGATAGCGACTGCATCCTTCGTCTTGGGAGCAAGTTCACTCAACGCCAATCCTGCTAAAGCATTTTCTTGAGCTTTCAAGGTGATAATTCCATTGAGAGCCAGCTTTTTTGCTTTTTTAGTCATCGCTTTGGTAAAATTTCTCTCAGCAGTAGGACCAAATGCTATTCCTCCATGTCTACGAAGAGGTGAGTTTTTATCTCCAACTCTTCCGCTTCCCGTTCCTTTCTGTTTGTAGAGTTTTTTCCCAGAACCGTTTACTTGTCCTCTACCTTTTGTAGAAGCAATAGGAATTCTGGCATTTGCCATCTGCAATAAATAAAACTCGTGAATGAGCGTTTTATTTACCTTTTCATCGGAGAAAAGCTCAGCATTAAGCTCTACTTTGGAGATTGCTTTTCCTTTGGTATCATAAATATCTACAGTATAAGCCATTTTTACACAGGTAATTAAGTGAGTAAAACTATTCAATAATGAATTTTAGATGAGCATTTCTAGCACCAGGCAAAGAACCTTTCACAACGAGCAATTGTTCGTTTTCTTTCGTCAGCTTATCAAGAAGTCTGATTTTTTTCAACGTAATTGCTTCGTCTCCCATATGTCCAGCGTGAGGATGATTTTTCATCGTTCTTCTCGGTTTTCTATTTCCCATTGAACCGATGTGTCTGTGGAATTTAGAACCGTGGGTTTTTGGACCTCCTTGGAGATGAAACCTTTTCATAGCACCTTGGTATCCTTTTCCTTTAGAAGTGCCTTTTACGGTTACCGTTTCCACTCCTTCCAAGAAAGCTACATCTAAGGCTGACCCCGCTTCGTGTGTGGCAGAGAAACTTTCATCAACCGCAAATTCCGCAACCTCATCATAAGCCAGCTTTTGACCTTTTTCTTTTTTGGTCTCCGTTTCATTTACTCCGACAACTACAGCAGAATATCCGTCTTTGTCAGCAGTTTTGTATCTCAATACTTTTTGTGGTAAAATTTCTACGAGCGTGACAGGCGTCATTTTCCCGTCTTGCCAAACTCTCGTCATTTCCTTTTTAGCTACCACGAGTCCTCCTTTTGTATACATTGTTAAAACACTTTAATATCAACTAAAATTCCCACAGGGATAGATAAATTCTGCAAATATTCAACCGTCTTTGGTCAGGTTTCCGTTACGTCAATCATTCTCGTATACGAAATCCTTTCAAATTGTTCTCTGGAACTTTTGAACTTGAAGTTTGACCTCAAAACCGTATACACTTTCCTCTTTTTTGGGAGAGGAATAGGCCCTTTTACCTCAGCACCTGATTTGATAAGCAGGCTGATAACTTTTCCAACAGAAGCTTCCAACATTCTCACATCGTAGCTTTTAAGCTTTATTCTGAGTTTTGGGCTTTGGTCTTTTTTTGCAGGCATTATCTGTATATAAAGTAAATAAGATAAAGGTAGTGCAACTACTATACAAATCTCCTCAGGGATTGCAAGAGAATTTTTTTTGTCATTTTTTCACTCAAAAAAAATTCTGATTTCTGGTCCAAGATAGACTACTTTTTTCGCTATCTTATCACCTCAATGAAATCCCGCTCATTCCTAGCCATCTCGCTCTGCGAACGGTTGTAGCAATCAGCTTTTGAAAGAATATGATACGGGATGTATACGGATTTGAAAATGAATTGCAAGAGGAAATGAGTGAAGCTTCTAAAGTGATGTTATATAACAAATTCTTGAATTTACTTACAAATTAAGAAAATATGTGAATTTATACTTGATTTCTTGTATTAAATATCTATTTATGTATTATGTTTTTTAATTTTTATTTCCTCATAATAGTACCAATGAAAAAAATTCTCATTTACAATTCTGGTGGTGGAAGTGGTTTCGAAGCGTCAGTAGAAAACACTAGAACAGGAGTATTGCAAGCAAATATCGTGGCCTTAATTACCAATAATCTTGAGTATCCTTGCGTAAAAAAGGCGGAAAACCTGCATATTCCTTGTGAATTGATGACTACCTTTAAAGCAGAAGCTTATCAAGCTTTACAAAAAAAATATCAACCAGATTTAACTTGTCTTTCTGGTTGGTTGAAACCAGTAAGAGGCTTACCCTATGAAAAAACGATTAACATTCACCCGTGACCATTACCAGCTTTCGGAGGGAAAGGGATGTATGGACATCATGTTCACGAAGCGGTGATAAAAGCTTTCCAAGAAGGAAAAATTACTGCTTCTGAGGTAACCATGCATTTTGTTAATGATGAGTATGATGAAGGAAGTGTATTTTTTCGCTATCCTGTTTTTATTCGTTCGGGAGATACTGCAGAGAGCTTAGGAAATCGCGTAAATAAAATAGAACATGGACGACAATCATATATCACCAATTTAGTTCTGAAAGGAGATATTGCATTGCTGCCAGATGGAACATTAAAAGTTCCTGAATGATATGACTTTCACCTTTCAAAAGTATTTCCACCCAAAACCACCTAAATTTTCTGCAGAATGCTCTTAAACCATTCCGTAAACTTTTCAGGATGTTTTGCTATTTCTTGTTGTAATTTTTCCAAACGTATCCATCTAATATCTGCAACTTCTTCTGGATTAGGATACACTTCCCCCTCATACTTACCAAAAAACACTCTATCAAATTCCCATTCCGTCAACCCATTATCAAACGTAGCGGTATAGACAAAATGAAACTGTTCTTCCAAAGGACAATCAAACCCCATTTCTTCTTTCAGTCTTCTGTGTGCTGCTTGTTCATAGCTTTCTCCAGGTCTAGGATGAGAACACACTGTATTGGCTCGCATATAAGGACAATGATATTTCGTTCACGCTCTCTGTTGAATCAGGAGTTCATTTTTAGTATTAAAGATAAGTACAGAAAAAGCTCTATGAAGCTGACCACCATGTTGATGAGCTTCCAACTTTTCCATCGTTCAACACTGGTTGTCTTGTTCGTCTACGAGAATAACATAGTCAAGCATGAGTCTTGTACTTTTCTGAGCTATTTTGATATGGTGATACAAGAAAAATCCTAGACTGATAGCTATAAAAATACCTCAAATTTCCAATCGAGGTCAGAGGGACAACGGAGTAAGTTTGAAAATGCTTGCCAGCGTAGGAACATATACCAAAATGAGCGTCAACAAAATTGAGCCTCCTATAGCAATAAATAACCGCAAATTTGACCAGAATTTAATACCATAGCTACTTCTAATTACCTGAATAACAACAAACTCCAACAAAATTAAGAGTAAAAAAGTTCCGGTTCTCGCAACGTTAATATCCGTCTTATAATGCAACAAGAAAAACCCTAAACACCCAATACTGATAATGCCCGCAAAAAGAAGAATGTTCTTAGTCATCTCCGCATCCACAATTTTTGTTCAGCTTTTTCTAGGTTTGTGAGACATACTATGCTTGTTATACGGGTCAATTCACAAAGCTAGTGCTGGAAATCCATCACTGATGAGATTGATTCGTAAGATTTGGATAGCGATAAGGGGGAGGGGAAGTCAACAAAGAATGCTGACGAAAATAATGATAATTTCCGCAAAATTGGTAGCGAGCAGAAAGTTCACGAATTTCTTGATATTATTGTAAATCCCTCTGCCTTCTTCTACTGCATTGACGATAGTAGTAAAATTATCATCCATCAATATCATATCACTAGCTTCTTTGCTCACTTCCGTCCCAGTAATGCCCATTGCGAGTCCAATATCTGCGTATTTCAGAGCAGGAGCGTCATTTACTCCATCTCCCGTCATAGCAACAATATTTCCTTGTTCTTGGAGCAGTTTAACAATTCTTTGCTTGTGATGGGGGGAAACTCTGGCAAAGACTCCGATAGTATCGAGTTGCTCTTTTAATTCCTTATCAGATATCTGTTCCACTTCCATTCCATTAAGAGCCTTCCCTGAAATTCCAAGTTCCTTTGCGATAGCTCCAGCAGTAATAGCATTATCGCCGGTAATCATCACGACTCTAATTCAGGCTTTTTTACACGTTGCAATGGCTGATTGGACTTCTTTTCTGGGTGGGTCAATCATCGCTTGAAGTCCTACAAAGATAAGGTCTTCTTCAGTAGCTTTTTTAGTAGATGTTTCTTTATAAGCAAATCCAAGTACTCTTAAGGCTTCTTGAGCGAAGGTGTGATTGTGGGTGAGAATCAGATTTTTTTCTTCATCACTTAAAGGTTTGATGTTCCCATCGATGAGCATATGAGTACATTTTTTCAAGAGTTCTTCCGGAGCTCACTTAGTGGATACAAGATAACTTTTCCCTTTTTTTCTCAAAGTCGTCATCAATTTCCTTTCAGAGTCGAAAGGAAGCTCACTCGTAAAGAGATAAACATCTTCTTCATCGTCCTGATGCAATCCATATTTCCTCCCGCTGATAAGCAAGGCAGCTTCTGTAGGGTCTCCGATAATATCACCTTCTTCATCAATTTCAGCATTATTACAAAGAATTCAAATTCTGAATAAGGTTTCTAGGGTTTCGTTTGTTTCTGTAATGTATGTTCTTTGAATATCAGTATAGCCAATCCCTCCAATCTCAATGACTTCATTATTCACGAAACATTTGGTAACCGTCATTTCATTTTGGGTGAGTGTTCAGGTTTTATCGGTACAGATAATGTTTACCGAACCGAGGGTTTCTACACTTCCAAGTTTTTTGATGAGGGCGTGTTTTTTCACCAGCTTTTTCACTCCTATGCCAAGGGAAATCGTTACAACTGCTGGGAGTCCTTCAGGAATTGCTGCTACAGAAAGTGCGATAGCCGTCAGAAAGGATTCTTGAGGGTCGTTGTGGAGCCAAAAGACATTGACGAGAAAGACGATAACACAGATTCCTAAAATGACTATTCCGAGCTGTTTACTTAAGGTGTTGAGGTCTCCTTGAAGTTTCGTCTGTTTTTCGGGTGCTTCTTGAATCATTCCCGCAATTTTTCAAAGTTCCGTTTCCATTCCAATGGCGGTAATGACGGCAATTCAACGTCCTTTGGTGATACTCGTTCCTGCAAAAATCATCGTATGCTGTTCACCAATTCAGCATTCTTGACTGATAGTTGTAGTATCTTTCATCACAGGCAATGATTCTCCCGTAAGCACAGCTTCAGCAGCTTCAAGCGTATGAGCTTCGATAAGGCGTGCATCAGCTCCTATCTTATCCCCCGCTTCGATAATCAAAATATCTCCGATAGTCAGCTCTTCAGAGTCAATAAGTTCTTCTTCCCCATTCCTCAGCACTCTTGCTTTGAGAGAAGCCATTGCTTTGAGATTTTCTATCGCTTTTTCCGCGTTATATTCCTGCACACATCCGAGAATGGCATTGAGCAGAATAATGAACAGGATGACAAGAGCTTCTATGTGTTCTCCTACTAGAAAAGAAATCAGAGCTGCAACCACGAGAATCACAATAAGAAAACTTTTGAATTGATTGAAAAGGACAGTTCGCAGGCGTATGGTATTGTGTTGAGTGAGAACGTTTTTCCCGTATTGCTCCTGACGCTCTTTGACTTGCTCCGAAGTAAGTCAGGTTTCTTTATCGCTATTCAGCTGTTTGAGAACTTCTTTTATAGGGGTTTGATAGAATTGCATTTATTATGTAAGTGATAGGTAAAAACTATCTTCTTCATCTCTTCTATTCCAAGGTTAATTATTATTCTATTTCAGAAAGTATTGAATCAATTCCAAATTCTTGCTTATATGATACTCCTAACATTTTATGATAAGGAGAGTTTATGAAATGAACATAAGTAGGATTTGATTTTAACCAAGAAATAGCTTCATCTAAGGATATAAAAGTATCAGGAAATGTAATGAAAGGGATGTCTCATAGTAAGTCTTTTCGATTATTGTCATTCCTTTCTATATCAACAAGACTTTGTGCCCAAGGATCAGTAGAACTTATGGTATCTAAAATAATATCCTTATTAATGTCTTGAAGACTGTTGATGGTGTTGTCTAGACATCCACTTAAATATCATCATTTTACCTCTATATTGGCATTAAGAGGGAGATTTTTTTTTAAGAAATCTCTATCATTAGTGTTCAAAATTCAATTTGTTGCTTGTTCAGTGTTTAGAGTATAAATATTTTCATGGTTATATTGCTTTAAAAATTTATTGATAAGTGTTATTTGGGTTGGATTTAAGTCGTCCAATATATTTGGCAAACAAAATATTTTCAACTTAGTAGAGTCTATTTTTCTATAATTAGATATTTCTTCTAAACTTTCCATGATTTTTAAAAATTCATTAGAAAGGAAAAATTTAGAGGTATCTCTTTGTTTTCCTTGTTCTAATAGCTGATTAAGATAAGTAAGAAAAATCTCTTCAAATGATATGTTTTCATCATTGATAAGTTGTATTAAGTTTTCTTGCTTGCATGTTGATGGCTCACGAAAGGTTTCATATAAGAACTTATAGAGAGGATGGGTGATAAACTCTACAGTTTTTATATTTTGTAATTTCTCCATAGGGATAGTTTTAATATCTTCTATAGCCCATTTTTGGGGAGTTCTGTTTTCTCTATCTATAAAAGAAACATTTTTCATACAATTTTTTTCTTCACTTTCTTTACTTTCTTTTGAATAAAATTTCTCCATTGTATATTAGGAAAGAAATAAATCTTCTGAACAACACCCCCACTCTAAAATAAATCTCCTTATCCACAATCTCCCCCGTTAACAAAAATTCAGAGATTACTTCTTACTCAAGTAATCTAAGACATCTTGTTTACTAATTCCTGCTTCTTCTAAAATCGAAAAGAGCGTTCAGATTTTTATGGGCTTAGATCAATGAACAGGAATTGTAAAATCTTTATCAGTCTTGGGACTATACCGTTGCTCGTGAGAACCTCTTCCTTGCCTAGAAAAAAAACAACCAAAATGTTTTGCTATTTTCACCAAATCTTTATGAGTAAATGAATTTCGTAAGGGGGTCATTGATTATGCAATTTGCGATAAAGTAACCAATTTATTAAAATTAAGAGAAAACTGAAACGGTTTCTTTCGTATAACTTCCTGAGAAGACTGTTTGGCTAACCTTTCTTTCTTTGCCTCAATCAAATCTTCTGCAACTAACGGAGCAATCTTTATCATTTCTGCCAAACTTTCTGCCTCCACAATAAGCCCCGGAAGGTCTGGACTTTTTGCCAAGTAATAAATTTCTCCATCCTGCTCCATTTCTTCAATAATTATTCTAATTGTCTGGCTCATTTTGGGTGTTAGTTAAACAATAAAATCTACAGCTAAAGTATACACTATTTATCATCAAATTTCAAGCCTATTTCATATCTGCTTTATACTCCCACTCTAAAATAAATCTCCTTATCCACAATCTCCCTCTTGCTTCCCCATTTCAAACTTGAAATCTGTTTGATGACTTGCACTTTCTCTGGACTATTCTTGGCAGGAATACTATACGGCACTTTTGCCTTGAAGCTAAACGGACGCGACTGCTGATTATTGATACTAATCTTACAAGCACCCATAAACATTTCCGTAGAAGTTAAATCTGTTTGAGAAAACTCTGGTTCAAATTCCTTCGCCAAAAATTCAGCGTCCGGAGCTCCGACTTTGAAGACAAACATTGACCCTACATTACCGAAAATCGTCTTGGACAAATCCAAATTTCCTCCTAATCCCTCCTGCTTTAACTGGTCAACATACTGATGAGCAACCACCAAACCGAGCCTATATTTTCTGGCTTCAGACAAGATACTCTCAAAGGAAGTCGAAACATAATTCTGGAATTCATCCACATAGAGATAAAAAGGTTGCCTATCCTCTTCGGGAATTCTCGCCCTCTTCAATGCTGACAATTTAATCTGCATTGCAAAGATTTTTCCAATCAGCTTACTCGTCTCTTCTCCAGAGATACCTTTAGCAAGGTTTACGAGAATGATTTTTCCTTCTTGCATTGCGTCATACATATTGAAAGCTGATTTCGCTTGTCCGATAATATTTCTCACATATACTCCCGTAGTGAACGGTCAGAATTTTGCTTGGATAAAGGGGATAATCTCCGCTTTTTCTCTATCTCCCATTTTCTTATACGTCTTATTCCACCACGCCGAAACCACAGGATTTTTCAGATTTCTAATCTTTGCTTCAGCAAACGCGTCATCAGTAAAAAGCCTCATAATATCTACAATCGTTCCTCCTTCCGGCTGGTCCATTAACAAGAAACACGCATTACGGAAATAATCTTGAATTCTTGGTCCGAAAATCTCTGGTCCATACATTTGAATGAACATTTCTACCAAGTCATTCGTTACGACATCCTGAGCATCAGCATCATTCTGGTCAACTTCCAACGGGTTCAATCCGATTGGGTATTGCGTATTCCCCAGGTCGAAATGGATTAAATCATCAATCCTTTCTTTTGGGAACCATTTCAAAAGATTTTCAATTGCATCGCCGTGAGGGTCAATAAAACAAAATCCACGACCATGCTCCATATCATCGACCGCTTGAGAAAGCATAATCGTAGATTTTCCTGTTCCTGTCTGTCCGAGGATGTAAATATGTCTAAATCTATCTTTATCCGTAATTCTGATTTCTCTTCTCACTCCTCCAAAATCGTTGTATCCTACGGTCATTCCTTGTTGTGGTAAATCATCAGGAGCAGCAACAATCTTATACTTCTGCCAAGCAATTCTCGGATTTTGATTAAACCTACCGTGCGGAAAGTGGATAATCGAGGAAAGTTCCTTAATATTGAAAATATCTTGCCTATCATTGCGAAACACCTTCTTCAACCAATTCTCTTCCGACAAAAAAATTCTTTGGACAAAGTGTTTAGCAAAGGTCTGTAAATCATCAACTTTCGTAAACTTTAGCGTATTCATCCCCAAATAATTGTACTGATTAAACAATCTATTCACATCATCAATAATCTTTCTGGGTCTCTCTTTTTCTGGAGAAGTAGCAAATACCTTGACCTTCACGTGGAAAAGTTCATCATCCATTTTTTTATCAAAATCTCCAAGCTGCTGTTGGGAAAAATTGTGTTTGGTCTCTTCAGACTTTTTTTCCTCTTCTTTTTTTTCATCTTTAGTCAGAAATCTGAAGAATTTGGTAAATCGGTTGGACCTATCGTCTTTCTTCACTTTATCTCCTTTCTTTCTCATTTTCTTCAACCACTCTTCCGATAGAGGTTCTACCATAATCTGAAGACAGGCTTTCTCCTCTTTAGAAATATTAGAAAAAGCTGACAAAATACTATCCATCGGGTCTGCTTCAAAGCTCTCATAGGTTTTAATAGGATGCACACTATCTTTCGTCAAACTAAACTCACCTCCCGCCATATATTTCCCTCCTTCCAGTAATTTCGGTTCATCAATAATCTCCACTAAAGCCCCTGCATAAAACGAAGCAATCATCTGTTGCACCGTAAGCAAATGGTCAGCAGGCACCCCAAGCAAAAACTTGATGACCTCCCTTTCGACCAAAATCTCCATACTAATATAGTTATTCCCCAGAAACTTATCCCAAAACGTCGTATTATAAATCGCGTAAAAATTCTTGTACACCTGGTTCATCAGGGCAATATTATCCTTCATACTGTTTGCGTGGTCTTTGGCATCTACATCCGAATTCCTCGCTACCGCATTTTTAGGGATACGTACTTGTAAAAACCTGAGGTTTTGAGCCTGAGTGAGACGATGTTTTTGGGTTTGTTGCACCAAAAAAATCCTCCAAATGAGCCATCCAAGTCCCATTAGAGCAAATGCAGCCAGTAAGCTAATTATAGCAATTACTCCTTCATTCATCCGTTAGTAGACAAATAAAATGTATATTTTAAGTATATACAAAAGAGAAAAAAAAGCAATTTTTACAGAGTTTTTTCACTACCGTAGCATTATAAGGGGCATAAAATTAACCTTTGGAGCAGGTGAAGAGTAGGAAAATCGGAACTGTTGTAGTAGCAATAGTCATCATTTGAGTTGGTGATTTGAATATACCAAAACCATCTTCACGTACATGTACGATGGGATATAAAATCCCTGTATGATGAAATGTATGACGAAACGTAGGAACACCGCAGTACTGCGGTGTCCGAACACATTATCTCCCCAAATATCTCCCCACAACAAAAATAAAAAGGGATTTCTCAACAAAACACCTCTAAGACATCAAAACTAAAAGATGTCCATAAATAAATTAAAACAAAGTTGTAAAAAACTTGAAAAAATGTTGAAAATACGTATTAGTTTTTTTAGTCTAATCGATTAGTAGAATAATGGAAAGATATAAGTGTACATCTTTTTACTTTTTAAAATATATAACTCATGCAAACACAGTACGAATGCCGAAAATCTCTCAAACAATATTCAGAAAATAAGGAGGTGCTTCTTTTCTTCTCCTCTGGCGTCTTTTTTAGGACATTTGATACGGATGCAGAATTTTTGTCTGCAATGTTCGGCTTCAAAATTATGCAAAAATGAGCATATGGTATGGTAGGATTACCTCATCAGTCCGAAATGAAGTATTTTTCTCAGTTGCAAGCACAAGGGTATGCCTACCAAATTCTGAAATATGAAGCAGAAGAGCTTATAGTAATGGATACCTTCGAAGGGTTGCAACCCTTGAAGTATGACCCTACGTGTCTGGTGTATCGAGAAAAATCAGAGAAATCTAAAGCTGACGAAAATGTACGTTTCACAGCATTTCTTACGGAACTTTCTCGTCTCATTCAAAAATATCTGCCTCCTTTTAGTTGATAATACTGATCCTATGATAAAGTCCAACCAATTATTGATGTTTAAAACAGGGTATGATCTCTCGCTAAAACTTTTTCAGACAATGCAACAGTTCCCCAAAGAATATCAATATCTACGGGGTCAAGAACTTACTCAAGTCATTATGGAATTGATGCACGCTATGTATCAAGCAAAGGAAGACCCGTCTCTGCAAACTACGTATCTACAACATGCCAAAACTACTTTGGCGATGATAAAATTACGTTGGAGAATCTATCAGGATTTGCAAGTCATTACTTCCAAAAAATATCTAGAACTGCTCCCTCTTTTTGATGCCCTTTCTCAGCAATTGATAGAATACTTAAAGCATGCCCAATCTGGATAGAATCTTTTATTTTGTATTTTTTTTTCTTTTGATGATAGATGAAACACGTTTATTGGAGGATGTTTTCAAATCATATATGGATGCAAGGACTCATAAAAGGAATACCCATAATCAGTTAGTCTTTGAATATGGTCTAGAAACCTATCTGATAGAGCTCTACCAAGAGCTGCTTTCTGGTAGCTATGAAATTGGTAAAAGCATCTACTTTATCCAAAAGCATCCTATTAAACGTGAAATCTTTGCCGGGAGTTTTCGTGATAGGATTGTACATCATTTGATTTATAATTATATTGCTCCTATTTTTGAAAAAACCTTTATTTATGATAGTTATAGTTGTAGGGTAGGAAAAGGGACGAGTATGGGCATAAAGAGGGTCGCAAAATTTATAAGAAGCTGTAGTGAAAATTATACCAAAGATTGCTATATCCTCAAATTAGACATCCAAGGGTACTTTATGGCAATAGAT
>JAITQZ010000109.1 GCA_031288635.1 Candidatus Peribacteria bacterium
GAAAAGTAAGTTTAAGTAGAGAAAAATAACGTATACACACGCCTCTCAATGTATAAAAATTCCTTATTTTCTAAGAGGGATATTTTTTTATGTCTAATTTTTGGTTATTCAGAGTTTCCATAAAATACAAGACGAAACTTACGATATCATTATCGAAAGTGTTGGCTGACAACAAGAACATACTTTAAATCAAAGTATCAGACTTGCCAAAAGAAAAGGTATTATTTTAGTTTTCGGAGTATTTCCTACCAATTATTTTATGCCATTTTATGCAAGAAATCTCTTCTATAAGGAAATTACTTTAGCAGGGTCTAATTCATATGGATATTATAATAACATTTCAGAATTTGAAATGGCATATTCCATAATTCACCATAAACAGAATGAATATAAATCTGTTTTACAAAATATGTATTACATTGATGATTTCAAGCAATGAATTATCAGAGGAAAGAATCCTTTCAAAACTATATTTTACTTTTAACTCATATTCTCATGTCCAACTGTATCTTCTGCGACATCATTCAAAAAAAACTACCTGCTTATATCATCTACGAAGACGATGATGTCATTGCTATTCTTCCAAAAAAAATGGAAGTATACGGTCATACCCTTGTAATACCAAAGAAACATTACGAAAACATCTTTGATATTGAGGAGAAGGAACTTCATAAAGTAATATCCTGTGTTCAGCATCTTGCTCTACACTACCAAAAAGCTATCAAAGCAACAGGAGTAAATATTCTGAATGCCAGTGGAAAAGATGCTCAACAATCAATCTCTCATCTTCATTTTCACATTATTCCCCGCTTTCCTGACGATCACCTAGATACTCGACCAAAATTCCCCGAATATGATATAGATAAACAAACTGTCTTACAAAAACTCCATCTTCCTAATGGGTCTGCTTGTTAAAATCTGCTTGCATTTGATGCAGGAATTTGTATGCTTCTCTTTAGAATATCTTCTACCTTTTACTTTTTCTCCTCACGTATGGATTGAAAACCCTTCGTAAAACCGGGAACTGCTCCAAGAAGTACTTCAGCTTCTCCTCATTCTTTTCACAAAAATGAAAGAGAGCAAACCAACTCTGTCAACCCCAAAGCCAGAATGATGTACCTCAATGACCAAATCAAAGCTCCGAGCATTATGATTATTGATGACGACAAGAAAAACCTCTGAACCTTTCCTAGAAGAAGAGCATTAGAAATCGCAGAAGAAGCAGGACTCGACCTCGTACAGATTACTTACGACCCAGAAAAAATGCTCTCTACCGTGCGTCTCACCGACTATGGAAAATATATGTACAACAAAGGAAAAGAAGACAAAGAAAAAAAACGCCAGCAAAAAGGGAAAGATATGAAAGAAATCAAACTTTCCTACAATATCGGGGAAAATGACTTGAGCTTAAAAATCAAAAAAGCTGAAGAATTTCTCCGCGATGGCGATAATGTAAAAATCAGTATCAGACTCAAAGGAAGAGAAAGAATGTACGCTGACAAAGCACTAGAAAAAATCCTCGCGGTCAAAGAAACCCTCTCTGCAGTGGGCAGATCGCAATATGATACCCCAAAAAAAGAAGCTCAAGGATACAGCGTTATCCTCTTTTCCAGATAATTTTTCCCCTATGAGTACCTACCTCGGACAGAATTTTCTCATCGACAGCAAAATCAGACATCGAATTGCCGACCACGTGCAAAAACTTTATCACGATTTGCAAGCAAACCAACTCATAGAAATCTGACCAGGAAAAGGAGCCATCACCAAACTCATCAAAGACATTTCCCCAAATTTCACTGTAATCGAAAAAGACGCAACAATGAAACCCGGCTTGGAAGAAATAGTACAAGAAAAAGGGGAAATAATAATAGATGACGTCTTAAAGATTGACGTAGATACTGAACTCTCTGTATCCAAAACACTAGTTGTTGGAAATTTACCGTATTACATCACCTCTCCTATTCTCAGAAAATTCTTCGGCAACGAACACCCCAACATTCTCGGAGGACTATTTATGATACAAGCAGAAGTAGGAGAAAAAATTACTGTTGACGCCCAGAAGAAGTCCTATCTCTACCGACTCTTGAACTACGCCTATCACGTACAATACCTCAAAACCGTCCCTGCCAAAGCATTCAACCCACCTCCAAAAGTAAAAAGCTGCCTCGTCTCACTAGTAAAAAAGGCTGAAGTCCCTCAACTTTCTTTTGAAGCTTTAGTCAGTTTTTTAGATGCCTTCGCTCCCTACAGTAGAAAAACCCTGGGAAAAATTGGGAAAATGCTGGGGAAACATTGAGAAAAGTATACTATCCCCCAACATCTCGCAAAAAAAAGGTTGGAAGAAATAGACTGGAAAGAACTGGAAATTATCTTGCAATCAACAGCGAATTTGCAAAGCAGAAGCAAAAATACAAATGATAACAAGTAAAATATTTTCCCTCCTGTATCAAAAGAGAAAGAAAATCAACGGAAAAACAAAAATTCGTGAAAGATAAACAATCACGAATTTTCTAAACAATCATAAGTTTTATGGGGTAATTCTTTTTGCAAGCAGAGAGATAGCATCATCTAAAGCAGACATCTTTTCTTCCGCTTTAGCGGCTTTCCGCAATGAACCCCAATGATATTCCCTACCAAACCAACCGATACCAGAACAAGATTTTAAAATCTCTTCTGCTGTTTCAAGCTCTTCCTCAAGAAGACCTATCATATCTTCAATTTGAGATGAAGATGGCTGTCTCTCTAAAAATTTTCTAATTCTCTTCTCAATTTTAAGACGAGGTCTACCCGTCTTATACTTATCAACACTAATAATTGACGTAAAATCAATTCCCATAATTTTTATTTTTTATTTGTTTATATTCTTTTTATTTTACGACTATAATATAATAATTTAGCTATAAAAAGTAAAGCATAAAATAAAAAATGTGTAGAAATTCATCTACACACCCACTTATCACCATATCAAAAGCCACATCTCAAAAAAGACCCTCCCCAACTCTTTACACCTCCCTCACCAAAGCATAGCCACTCACATAAAAATACCCTCTTTCATCTCACACATACTCAGGATTTTTCATCCTCAATGACTCCAAATACAGTTTCACTGCATACTTCTCCCCTTTCCCCTCAAAAGTTAACACCTCTTTTGGCAACTCGTTTCCATAGGCAGTAGGTGTCCCATATCTCGCTACTAAAGCTCCATAAATCTGACTCTGCAAATCATCCAAAAAAATCGTTTCTTTAAGCCTTTGCCCATCCGAAAGATGAACAGCATTCTCTACTACATCCACCTTCACACGCAACTCCCCAACTTCACCATCAATTCTCACCACATACTCATATCCCTCCACATCAATCGGAAATACACTTTCCTCTGCTACATCAATAGACAAGGCGACAGGAATATCTCTAACAAAATAAGAATTCTTCAACCCAAACTCCGTAGCAATCTCATTAATCATCCCCCACATAGTCTTTGAACCCATTTCTTTACCAAAAAGCTGGGCAACCTTTTCACAGTCAAAGTTACCACACAGATAACGCATCCCATCAAAAATCTGATAAGAAAGTTCTTTCGTGATTGCTCTACCACTCTGCAAAGGAACCATTTGTCCCTCCTCGAAGGTAGCTACAAGCAGACCAGCTTTTCATAAGTTTTCCTGTAATCTCGCCAACTGCCTCGTCTCGGGTAAAGAAAATACACTCCAAGGTCAGAAAGAAATCAGCAACGTGAAAACGAGCAAACTCATAGGCAGCATCAACAAACGTTTCTGTTGCGAGAAAAAGAAGTAAACAGAAAGCACCACAAGCCAAACCCCAAACACAACCATCAAATATCTCGCAACCGTAATATCATACTGCTGAATTCTCAACCCAATAGCATAAAACAGCATCCCCATCTGAGGCAGCATCACCAGAGGAAATCGCTTTCTCAAGACTTGCAAAAATTTCACGTCCTTCTCCAAATAAAAAGAAAACAGATACCATACATATCCCACAATAGAAAAAGCCACCACCAACCAACACACTTCTCCCGTTGGTCGTTGAGTGAAATGAGCCAATACTTTAACCGTATACGCATACAAAATAATAAAACACAGACAAACAAAACTCGTCAGCACATACTTTATAATAACAGTCGTAAACGTATCCAACGCAAAGGTATCCTCCTGTTTCCAAGGAATTTTCGGCAATTTCATCAAACAGACCAGCGGAGTCAGGAAAGACAATGCAACAATTACCCAATTACTCACAAAATCCTCCAAAAAGTTGCCTCCCACATCAAATAACAGTTCCACAGCCAAAATCGCCAACGCTCCCAACCCAGATAACAAACCTCCCAAGACCGCCCCAAACAAAAACAGCTGAACAAGATGAAGAAAATACTGATAATACAAATGATTGGGTATGGTAAGCTTCATCAAATAAGGAGCAAAAAACAACAACGCCAACACGCCCACAAAACCAAGAATAAGTGATAACGTATTAGTATTGAAAATATCAAATATTCCTCTATCCAAGTGGAAATAAAAAAACACTCAAAACACCAACGGAATGAACTGGAACAACAATTTCCCCACAGAGGAAAATTTCCTCGACGCTACCGCAAACGATACTCCAATACTGAAAAAGAAAACCAATATCAGACTAAAAGTACTCTTTTCCAAAAACTCCATCGTCATACTATAATTGGGAATTTCCCCATTATGAAGCCATAAAAAAAGCAGAGTAAGTACCACAATCACCACCACAGGCACAGGGAACCTTACGACCATCTGTTTCAAATTTGCAAAATTGAAGAACGTAAAGAATTTTAGCATAGTAAAAGAGGTAAAAAGATAAAATATTTATGCTTCTTTTCCACAACATTTTTTATATTTTTTTCCGCTACCACACGGACAAGGGTCATTTGGTCTAACCTTTCTTTTCTCTGGCAGAATAACCTCACCCGGAGTATCTGCTTTCTCTCCATCTACCTCAAACACTTCAATTCCATCTTCATCAGAAAAAAGCATTTCACGCTGGTCATTGCCCTGCTGCATCAGAGGAGATTGTGCAGAAGCCTGTTTCAACTTTTCCAAAATTTCTGGATGTTTCTCAGCGGCTTCAATAATCTGGAATTGTGCTTGCTGCTGAACAATAGCATTGAAATCTAGTCTCATTAAAAACGTAGTCGTATCCACCTTCACATTTCTCAAAAGGTCTTGGAATTTCTCAAAACTTTCCTTTTTATACACAATTAGCGGGTCTAACTGAGCGTAGCCCATAAATCCAACTTTATCTTTGAGATATTGCATTTCGTCAATGTGTGCCACTCGCAATCTATCAATCACCTGCAAAGAAATATCCCTGAAAATATTGAAAAGCAGAGGGGTATCAATACTTGAAAATACAGACTGAAAATACTCTACAAGTCTGAAGTCCAATACTTCATTGAGCGTTTGATATGTCAGTTTGAGATATTCTTCTCTTTGCTGAGGAGTCAGAGCAAGTCCAAACTCCTTGACCAACACTTCAATCAAATCAGCAATTCCTTGCTCTGCAGTTTCCGCAACCTGAATTTGCGTATTGAGGACTTCCTGAGCATCCACTAAAAACTGTTTTTCCATCCTAGCAATCCATTCAGCTTTTTTCTCTTCATCTACACTCGCTTCGATAATAGCATCCCTCGTATGATAAATATTTTTTCTCTGTTTATCAATGACACTATCATAGTCGAAAAGATGCTTTCTGGTACTGAAATGCCAAGCCTCAATTTCCTTTTGAGAACGCATAATAGCAGTAGTAAACTGACTCTGCGTAAGTTCTAGCGATTCAAGGTCTGCCTTGGACAGCAACATTCCCGCCATAGATTTTATCCTTTCCCCTCCCATTTTTCTCATCAGCGTATCATCCAGAGCAACGAAGAAAACAGAAACTCCAGGGTCTCCCTGTCTACCAGCACGTCCACGCAACTGATTATCAATTCTTCTTGATTCGTGTTTCTCTGTTCCTAGGATGAAAAGACCGTAATGAAAATCCTTCACAATCCATTCTTTTCCTACATTCTCAAAATTAATTTTTGCATATCGGTCAGTCGTCTCTTTTTTTCTCGTGTTGAATTGGACAGTAATTTTTACACTTCACGTTTCAGACAACACTCCACGTCCTGTCCCTACCACAGGGAATCCCGTACCTACCACATCAGTCATTTGCTCATCTGACAACGAAAAAACTTCTTTTACCCCCTGTAAAGTCAGTTCATATTCAACTTTGGAATACACCGTGGCTTGTAAACTAGACTCTCCCTGTTCAATCAGCTTTTTTGTCCATTTAGCATAATTTTGAGCCAATTTCTCGTTAAGTCCCGTTTCGAGCTTGATGTCAGTTCCACGTCCTGCCATATTAGTAGCCACAACGACAGATTGATATTTCCCTGCATTAGCCACGATATGAGCCTCCTGTTCGTGAAATTTCGCGTTGAGAACATAGTGCGTAATCGCATCTTTTTCAAGCATACGAGAAACATATTCTGACGTAGCAATATCCGCAGTTCCAATTAAGAGAGGTTGTCCGATTTCGTGGTAAAATTTGATATATTCTTTTACAAATTTTCGTTTCGCTCCTTGGTCAAAGTAAACCTTATCATTTTTATCTACTCTAATCACTTCTTTATTGGTCGGCACAATCACAACTTCCAGCTCGTAAATTTTATTAAATTCCTCTGCCTCGGTCGCAGCGGTTCCCGTCATTCCTGCCAGCTTTTGATATTGTTTGAAAAAATTCTGATACGTGATGGTCGCCATCGTCTGAGATTCACGCTGGATTTGAACTTGTTCTTTCGCCTCAATTGCCTGATGCAACCCTTCACTAAAACGTCTCCCCGGCATCGTCCTTCCTGTGTGTTCATCTACAATCAGCACTTCCCCATTACTCACAATATAGTCAACATCCCTAATATACACTGCTTTAGCACGCAAAGCATTCTCAATATGGTGAATTTCCTCAAATCCCATATCTTTGTAAATATTTTCCACGTGCAGGATTTCTTCCAACTTCGCAATCCCTTTCCCACTCAGAGCTGCCGTTTTAGTTTTCTCATCAATATAATAGTCTCCATCTTCTTCTGCGTCTTTTATCCCCTCGTGCATCAGTTCGTTCAAGAGTCCTTTAGAGACCTTTTTCTTGGAAGAACAAGGAGAGAGCAGATTAACAATATTCGCATAATACGTATATTTCTCCGTCGCTTCTTCTCTTGCCTCGGAAATGATGAGTGGCGTCCTCGCTTCATCCACGAGAATTGAATCAATTTCATCCACAATCGCAAAATTAAGCGGTCTCCAAACCACATTTCTCCTCTCCATCGTCTGTACTAAATTATCACGAAGATAATCAAATCCCAGTTCAGAATTTTCCACATAGGTAATATCTTTGCTATACTCCACTCTCCTAGTGTGTAAAGGAGTCCCTTTAACCACACTTCCCACCGTCAGTCCCAACCATTGATACACATATCCAATCCACTGAGCATCACGAGAAGCCAGATAATCATTAACTGTCACAACGTGTACCCCTTTTCCTGACAATGCATTGAGATACACCGGAGCCGCTGCAACCAGCGTTTTTCCTTCTCCCGTTTTCATTTCAGCGATTTTCCCCTGATGCAAAATAATTCCTCCAATCAGCTGCACATCATAAGGAATCATATTCCAGAGTTGTTTTTCCCCTTTTACTTCCAGCTCTGCTCCCATCATCCTTTTACACGCCTGTTTCACCACAGCAAAAGCCTCCGTCAACAGCTCATCCAACGTTTCACCCTTTTGGTACCTAGATTGAAATTCTGGAGTTTTTGCTTTGAGTTCTTCATCGCTCAAAGCATCATAACGCTCATATCGTTCATTGATTTTTTTTACAAGCGGAGTGATAGCATCCAATTGTTTTTTGTTGTAATCTCCGACAAGCAGATTACTAATTCGATGTAACATAGTCAGAAAAGAATATAGAAAATAAAAAAATGACCTTCAATCAGTGTGATTGAAGTATAGGAATATGCACAGAGAAAACAACAGGAAATTAATAAAGTTCAAAAGCTACGCCCAATCACTCAATCCTCTCACAAAGGTCAAACATACTGAAAGAATATGCCGAGCAAAAAAAATCCTCACAGCCAAAACTATGAGGACTGAAAAGAAGACCACCTGAACGGTAAGAATGTATAGACCTAATTATAGATTTTTAAAGCAACGAACGGGTAATGCCTCAACACGGTTACTAAAAGTCATACCAAAAGATCCCATACGTAGGTTAATGCCAAAATTATTAGCGTTTCAAATTCTCGGACTAGACGACCAAGCACCCCCCCAAAGACCTTGGCTTCAAATTGATGACATATTATTACGCAGCCCTGCTAGCGGCAACTTTAAATCATTAGCAAATTCTTCAGCTCCCTCATAAACAGCTAAATCTCTAGGTCCATTCAGAAGAGGAAATGCTTCAAATCCTTTCGTTATTGCTCGATTATATATGAGCGTACTCCACTCTCATACACTTGGTACATGATATCCATATGGACACGGTCACTGTCTCTCACTAAAATTTGTAGGAATAGGTATTTCCCATGATGGAACATTAGTATACCCTTCAGTATTATCTCCTCATCGTAAGTTATCATTCTGTGGGTTGGCTCGGTCTCTTGTGTCCATTGGTCAGTCTGTTGGGTATCTAAACACGCTATCACTATAACTACTTGGTCCATAACTTAAAGCATTAGTAACCAAACTAGCAGATATCGAAATCGTCCCTGCATTTGCAAATCCATAATTATTTCCCCGCTGAAAATAACATCCATAAGAATCTGAGCCCAATCATGCTACTGCTGCACCAACATTACAAGCCTTGATGGTATAACCTCCTACGTTAATATCAGAAGCATTACATACTGCACTCATATTGCAAGTATTTGCTATTACACAGCTGCTATTATTCCAAGTATAATTTGTATTACATATGAAATTACATTCTCCATTATCTGTATTGTATCACCAACTCTTAGCTGGTGTCCAATTGCTACCATCCCACGTCTGCGTATACGTAGTTGCCCCATTCGCTTGTGCATTACCAGGAAGGGTTCAACAAGACGCTGTCTGTGTATTTGCCTGACAACCACCATCTTTCCATGTATAATTTGTTTTACATATGAAATTACATTCTCCATTATCTGTGTTGTATCACCAGTTCTTAGTTGGCGTCCAGTTGCTACCATCCCGCGTCTGCGTATACACAGTTGCCCCGTTTGTTTGTGCATTACTAGGAAAATTTCAACAAGATGCTATCTTTGTATTTGCTATACACGTATTATTCCCTCCACTATAAGTATAATTTTCGTTACATTTAAAGTGACACTCTATACTACTTGGAGTACTATTATGGCTCCCTATAGCTGTGGGTACCCATTCATCCCCATTCCACGTTTGGGTGATACTTGAAACAGTATTCCAGTTAGCATTTGTAGGTAAGCTTGTACAAGAGATGCTATGTGAGCTAGCATCACATCCCGCACTTTTATTTATCCACGTTCCTTTTCCATCACAATACTGGAAGCAACCATTACTGTACCTCAAGGTCCCTGCATTAGTTGCACTACAACCCATTGACTGTTGGGATGCCTTTTTGGCTCTGGCTTCATCCAGTTCTCCATACATTACTATCTCCTCATCCTGAGGAAGTACATTCTGGACATTATAGTAGCCCATCACTCCTACTCCTAATAAAAGTAGTACATAATAACTTGTTTTTTTCATTGGTCTCTTTATTAAAAAATAAAACATCCTTGACTGAAGTATAACAAATTTTTAAATCTATGCAAATTTTTGAAGACTTTTATAGATATATATATCCTTTTTTATTTTTTATGCAAAATAATGTGTTTGTAGAAAAAAAAGTTGAAAATCCCACCAAAATACCTATAATAATCCTACGATGATTCTCTGAATAGACCCCGGAGTACGTAAACTCTGATATGCACTAATTCAACCAGATTTGAATATTGTGGATGCTGGAATTTTATTGCAGGAAAAAAAATCGCCTACCAGAACCGACCAATTTGAAAGAGTGAGTCAGATTTATGAATTTTTTGAAAAGCTCCTCACCGAACATCCCATTACCGGCATCGGCATAGAAAAGCTTTTTTTCACGAGTTTCAACCAAAATAATGCAGAATTTGTCTATGCAATCCGTGGAGCATTGATGATGCTATTTTTGAAACACAACATCCCTGTCCAAGAATACTCTCCTATTGAACTGAAAAAGTATATCACCGGAAACGGGAAAGCCGATAAAATGCTGGTACAAAGGACTATTATGAGATTTTTCAAGATGGCCAATCTCCCTGAATTCAATGATAGTGCAGACGCCCTAGGACTAGCCTATCTCGCCAGTAGAAGAACCTCTTAAATTTCAAGTGAGATACTCACCTTTTAATCATTAGTTTCTAGTTCTTTATGGTCTTCATCAGCAGCAACAAAATATTTCCTCTCAGCTCTAACATTTCAGGCTGCGTGATAACTTTCATAATGCCTGCATTTTTCAATGCTTGAAGGTGTCTATCGTAATAGGTTTCATCACCCGGTTGGGTAGCATAGGTTGTGCCTCGCAGGAGTCTGGAAAGGATGGTTCCTACTTCAGCTCTGGTAATCGTTCTGGCCGGAAAGAATTCCTCTTGAACTCCAATACCGTCGCCGTGCATTCCCATTAGTCCTAATTGGCAAGACTCAACAACATACGGTTGCAGGTCAAGGTTTGCCAAGGAAAGGTCAGTAAATTGAGAACAGTCTACTTTTTCTGTATTAGGGGTTTTGTGAAGAAGTTTCCTAGCGAAGGTGGAAATCATTTTTGCCATCTCTGCTCTGATAATCGCATCAGAGATTCTGGCTGCTTCGTAGGTGTTTGCAGTAGTAATGCCATATCCTTTTGCCCATTCGTAAGCGGTATGATAGATGGAGGTACTATCGGAAATATCCGCTACTCAATGTTCATCCCCCGTGGCTTCGCCACTTCCCCCTTTAGGAAAGGGGGTGGTTCAACAGTCGTCATCGTAATAACTTGAGGAGAAATCACCATTTGGACAATTATCTTTTGATAATGAACCACCGCCACCGCCGTCACTCATCCA
>JAITQZ010000128.1 GCA_031288635.1 Candidatus Peribacteria bacterium
GTTATATGGGTGAAATGTTTAGTATTCTTTTGCACACTCATTGTTGATTTGATTAGAAGTTAAAGTATCTAATCTATAATCATTTGAGTGTGCATTTTAAATGTTAATTAACCCTTTCACATTTTCTCTTTACTTTTGATATCTATATCTGTATAGTAATTACAAAAATAATAAATAGTAAAACATATAAAAAATAAAAATAATGCAAAAAAAAGAAGCAATGGGAAACAAAGAAAAAGCAAAAAACAGAAAGAGTTTAGTAATAATGATAGTATATATAGCAATATTCACTATCAAATATTTCTATCCAGAATCTGGATGGGGAAATACACTAGCGGGAATTGCAGTAACCTTCTTATGGATTAAGAATATCTGGGAAGGGGGCACATTAAGTGTCAGTCTCCATAGTATGATGAAAGAGTATGGAATGTTGGCAAGATGTGCCCACCTCTATCATCACCAAAATAGTAAAATTGGCTTAAGAAGCATTCTTTATGAGTTCAAAGAGTTCAAAAACAAATTTAGCTCTAAAACGTCATTCATTAATTTTGTGATGAATGGAATACTATTTACTTTAATATTCTTAGTAGGGTATACGATTACAGCAATCGTCCTAATCATTATTTGGCTTTTGAAATTCGTAGTAAAACCTCTGATATTAAAGTATTTAATCCATTCATTAGCATGGATAAAAACAGAGAGTGAGAACAAAACAAGAAACAATTAAGTTCGGTTTCCCGATAAAAAAAACAACTGCCCCTTTCTGAGTAGTTGTTCTTATTTAATCAATTTTTTCTACCCATTCTTCAATACAGCATGTGCCGCTGCCAATCTCGCAATCGGCACTCTAAATGGACTACAACTCACATACTTCAATCCCACTCTATGACAGAAATCAATAGAAGCTGGGTCTCCTCCGTGCTCTCCACAAATTCCCAAAGAAATATCTGGTCTCGTCTTTTTTCCTTTCTCTACTGCAATCTTCACCAATTGTCCCACTCCCGTTTCATCAATAGATTGGAAAGGGTCTTTTTCAAAGATATTTTTCTCTACATATTCTTTGATGAATTTTCCTGCGTCATCACGAGAAAATCCAAGTCCCATTTGCGTCAAGTCATTCGTTCCAAAAGAGAAGAATTCTGCAGTTTCAGCAATTTCGTCTGCCGTCAACGCTCCTCTTGGTACTTCAATCATCGTTCCAAGTTTGTATTCAATTTGCATTCCGTACTTGTCCATTGTTTCTTGGGCAACCTTCCTTACGATAGCTGCACAGAAGTCAAACTCAGATTTGAAACCTACTAAAGGTATCATAATTTCTGGGAGAGCGTCTACACCTTCTTTCTTCAATTCACACGCTGCAGCAATTACCGCTTCTGTCTGCATCTCTGCGATTTCTGGGAAGGTGATAGAAAGTCTACATCCTCTGTGTCCAAGCATTGGGTTAAATTCGTGCAAAGAGGCGATTTTTGCCTTCAACGTATCCACACTTACCCCCATTTCAGCAGAAAGTGCCTGAATATCTTTCTCTTCTGTAGGCAAGAATTCGTGTAAAGGAGGGTCTAAAAATCTGATAGTAACCGGGAGTCCTTCCAGCGTTTTCATCAACTCATAGAAATCTCCTTTCTGATACGGAAGGATTTTTGCTAGAGCTTTTCTTCTTCCTTCTTCATTCTCTGACAAAATCATCTCTCTCATCGCTAAAATCCTATCTTCTGCGAAAAACATATGTTCCGTCCTACACAGTCCAATTCCTTCAGCACCGAATTTTTTAGCAGTAGCGGCATCTTTCGGAGTATCAGCGTTGGTTCTTACTCAGAGTTTTCTGTATTTATCCGCTAACTTCATCAAGGTTTCAAAATCTCCACTTAATTCTGGGTCAATCACTGCGAGTGAATCCTTGAATACTTCACCTGTTGAACCGTCAAGCGTAATGTAATCACCTTCTTGAAGCGTTATTCCTTTCACTGTCAGCGTTTTTGCCTTTTCATCAATCAACAGTTCTCCTGCACCAGCAACACAACATTTCCCCATTCCACGAGCTACAACGGCAGCGTGAGAAGTCATTCCTCCACGAGCAGTGAGAATTCCCTGAGCAGCTACCATTCCTTGAATGTCTTCTGGTGAGGTTTCTACTCTTACCAATACTACTTTCTTTCCGTTTTCGTTCCACTGGTGAGCGTCTTCAGCTTTAAAAACGATTTGTCCCACTGCAGCACCCGGTGAAGCAGGCAAGCCTTTCGTGAGGATTTCAGCAGTTTTTTTCGCAGAAGGGTCAATTTGTTTATGAAGCAAGCTATCAAGTTGAGAAGGCTGAACACGAAGTACAGCAGTTTTTTCATCAATTAATCCTTCATTAAGCATATCTACCGCTACTTTTACCGCTGCAGCAGCAGTTCTTTTACCGCTTCTTGTCTGCAACATAAAGAGTTTTCCTTCTTGAATAGTAAACTCCATATCCTGCATATCGTGATAGTGCTGTTCTAATTTCTTGTAAATTGCTACCAATTCATTATAGCATTCTGGCATTACTTCTGCAAGGGTATTGATTTCTTGGGGAGTTCTAATTCCTGCTACTACATCTTCTCCTTGAGCATTCATCAAAAATTCTCCATAAAACTTGTTTTCTCCCGTAGAAGGATTCCTTGAAAAGCATACTCCTGTTCCAGACGTGTTCCCCATATTTCCAAACACCATTGATTGCACATTTACAGCTGTTCCCAGCAGTCCTCTAATGTCATTAATTCTTCTATAAATAATTGCTCTTTCGTTATTCCAAGAACCGAATACTGCATCAATCGCCATTTTCAGCTGTTCTCTTGGGTTATTTGGAAACATTTTCCCAGTAGCATTTTGAACGGCTTGTTTGTAAAGGGTTACCACTTCTTTCAAATCTGCTGTCTCCAATTCTGTATCAAGTTTTACTCCTTTTTTATCCTTTACGGATTGCAAAGCGTGTTCGAAATCGTGGTGAGGTACTCCCATTACTACATCTCCAAACATCTGAATAAATCTTCTATAACTATCCCAAGCAAATCTCTCATTTCCTGTCTTGGTTGCGAGTCCTACCACGCTTTCATCGTTCAATCAAAGGTTCAATACCGTATCCATCATTCCCGGCAGAGACGCTGCCGCTCCAGAACGTACGGACACTAACAACGGGTCATTGGCATCACCCAGCTTTTTTCCCATTTTTGCTTCTAATGCTTGTAAATGAGTTTCTACCTGTTCCAGTACTTCGGCAGGGTAGGTGTAATTGTTCTTGTAAAAAATATCACACGTTTCAGTGGTGATAGTAAATCCTGCAGGGATTGGCATTCCGAGTGAAACCATTTCTGCCAAGTTAGCACCTTTTCCCCCGAGCAACTCTTTTCAGAGTCCTTTTCCTTCTTCAAAGGAATACACATACGTTTTTTCTGACATAGGCTAATAGATATAAAATAAAAAGTATCTTTATTGTTATGATATCGGAAAGAAATTGCAAGGAAAAATAATTATAAAAAAAAGCTGATAAAAGAATACCTCCTATCAGCATTTTCTTAATTTTACAGTAGTTTTCCTTCCAGATATCTCCTGCAACGATCCAGTAAGACAGGATCCATACATTCATCCAAAGAAATTCCATAACTACTAAAAAATTTTTCGAGCTCCTTTACTGAAACCTCTCCCATATTGCGGATTCTTTTTAGGAGTTCTGTATTCTTTACGTCCTTACGCTCAGAAGAAATTTCTCCCCATAGAAAGATCTCGAAGAAATACTTAATCTCAGCCGAATAGAGGCAATTTCTCGTCCTCACTGAAAGAGAAGCATCTTCAATCTTTGAGACTAAAAAACTGAAGACATCACTGTCATCACACACAGCTAACGGCTGTTTGGATTCTTTTTTTACTTGCTTTTTCCTTTTCAAAACGCTAACTTCTTTCACTAATTCATCGCGATCATTATTCATTTTACGAGTAATCTCTTCCAAATTGGAAATTTTTCGTTCATAGTCAACAATCACGTGTTGGGCATTGAAATGAGCTAAAAGAGCATCATACAGAGCTCCATTTCTCAGTTTTTTTTTCGCTTGAGACAGAATTTGGAGAATACGTGCTCTTGTGAGAGCATATTTCTCTCCTAAAGCAGACAAATCCATAGAAAGTTCAGAAAGTCCATAAAACTTTCTTACGATATCTTCCCTTTTCAAACAAGAAAGATACTGATTCACCGTTTCAATCACCGCCTCTTCATTCACAGAAAGCGTTACCAAAGAAGATCTAGGTTGTTGCAAGAGAAAATCTCGAAATGCAACACTAATATCTAAAGAACCTCCAACAAGAGAAAGAAACGTTGGATCATCTGCTAATTGGGTAAAGAATCGCAATTTCAAATCACTCTCTGCTTGATACCTTACCACACTTTCTCCAAACAGCTCTTGAAGAAACTTCCAATAAGGAGTAAACTTCTCAGAAGAAATATGCATAGGAGAGTGCAACTTTTCCCATATAGTTTGCATTTCATCCATCATATAATCTGCAATCTCCAGTTGAGTAGAGAAAAGAGAATGAAAAGCATACCATAAAAGCCCTTCCTTGGTTTGAAGAAACTCCTTTTGCTCTTCATCACTTGGCAATCCATTCCAATATTTTACCCTTCTCCGAGCATAATAGGGGAATATCTCCCTAAAAAGCTCCTGTTTACTCTTATAAAGTCTTGGGAAACGTATCCCCTCTGCTGATAATTTCTTCACATAGTTATTTGCTGTAGCACGGGAGAAGCCCAATACTTGGGCAGCCAACAAAATGGGAAACCCAGCTTCTAAAAGAATCGTTAATTTTCCGGACAAACTCCGAAATTTTCTGTCATTGTTCATAATTTTTTGTTTTACAATATTATTTTGTTAAAGATCTCACGCAAGTTTGGAACTTGACTCTTATATTATAAGGATTAGATATATATATGCAAGAGAAAAAAACTAATTTTCAGACATTAAAAAAAGCAACCCCACAATCACTGTAGGGTTGCAACATAGACGAAAGATAGAAATATCTACTATTTGTCTTTACGGAATACTGAAAGAAGCCAATGAAAATCCTCAAGAGCTTCTTCATGCTCACTCTTCCCCGGCTCAACAACTTTGAAACCTTTTACAACTTTCAAGGGTTTCCCCGGGTACAAAGCTTCCAGTTTCAGCCAAGAAAGTTCACACAAGGTTCTAGCCTCTCGGGAAATTCGACAAAAACGAACAACTGTAGTTTCATCAGAATTACCCGCTTCTTTGATTTCCTTTAACTCTTTAGCCTTCCTTGCCATAACAGTACGCATAGCTTTCACTTCAATAGGAAGCTCCCCCAACACCGTGTCATTTTTCCCAAGCTCCTCATCTACCGAGTCAACAAATTTACCACTTAGTTCCACGGCTTCCAGCTCCTCTTGGAGCGAGCCCAAATAATTAAATTTTTCTTTTTCCATATCTTTATAATTTTATGTTTAACTAAAATAGTATACAGATATATATATCCAAAGTCAAGCAAACTTTTCCCAAATACAACCTCCTTTTATCCAGACTTGCATTTTTACTCCGCTTTCATACAATACCTGCAGCTTTTTATTTTTCTTTGCTCCCGCTATGGCAAATAATCTCGTAATTGTGGAATCTCCCGCAAAATCCCAAACCATTAAAAAATTTCTCGGAACGGACTACGAAGTCAAAGCCTCCTATGGACACGTCGTTGACCTCCCAACAAAAGGAATGGGTATCGACATCGCCCACGGCTTCACGCCCCAATATGAAGTCTCTCCCGACAAAAAAAGAGTCATCTCCGAACTCAAATCACTCGCCAAAACCGCCAAAAAAGTCTGGATCGCAACCGATGAAGACCGCGAAGGAGAAGCCATTGGACGACACGTTGCCACCCAACTCGGACTAGATATCAAAACCGCCCCCAGAATTGTCTTCCACGAAATCACCAAAACCGCCATCGAAAACGCCATCAAAAACCCAAGAACCCTAGACCTAAACCTCGTAGACGCCCAACAGGCTCGCCGTATCTTGGACAGATTAGTAGGATTTGAACTTTCCCCGGTTTTACGAAGAAAAATAAAAACCTGACTCTCCGCCGGACGCGTACAGTCCGTCGCTGTTCGTCTCATCGTTGAGCGTGAAAGAGAAATCCAAAAATTTGAAGAAGAATCAGCTTTCAAAATCGTCTGAACCTTCATCGGAGACGAAAAAAAACCTTTTGAAGCAGAACTTGATACCACCATCAAAAACGCAGTCGACGTGGAGACCCTTCTTGAACGCCTAAAAGGAGCCGAATATGCCGTAGACTCTATCGAAGTAAAACCAGGAAAAAAATCACCTTCCGCTCCGTTCACGACCTCCACCTTACAACAAGAAGCTTCCCGCAAACTCGGATTCCCTGTAGCAAAAACAATGCAGGTTGCCCAAAAACTCTACGAAGCAGGACACATCACCTATATGAGAACCGACAGCGTAAACCTCTCCGACTTTGCCGTAAAAGCTTGCCAAGACGAAATCATCAAAGAATATGGAAAAGCATATTCCAACCCAACCTACTACAAAACAAAAACCAAAGGCTCCCAAGAAGCCCACGAATGTATCAGACCTACCCATTTTGAAAACCGTTTTGCCGGCTCTGAGAGCAGTGAAAAAAAGCTGTATAACCTAATCCGGCAGCGTACGGTCGCCTCCCAAATGTCTCCTGCCGAATTGGAAAAAACCAAAGCGATTATCGCCATTACCGAACTAACCCGTCCGAACGGCGAAACCATCAATACCAACACAAAACACCATTTCATCGCAACCGGTGAAGTCATCAAATTCGACGGATTTTTGAAATTATATTTTGAAGGAACAGATGAAGAAGCTGACGACGAACTTGCAAAAGGAATGCTTCCAAAACTCACCAAAGACGAACAGCTCATCAATGAAATCATCATCGCCACCGAAAAGTTCAAAAACCACCCTCCTCGCTACACCGAAGCTAGTCTCGTAAAAGAGCTCGAAAGCAAAGGAATTGGTCGTCCTTCCACCTACGCTCCCACGATTTCCACCATCCAAAAAAGAAACTATGTCGTAAAAGAAGACAGACCCGGAAAAGAGAGAGCCTTCAAAGAGTATACCTTGAAACAGAGCAAAATCACCGCAACCGAACTCAAACAAATGACCGGAGCCGAAAAACAAAAACTCTTTCCAACCGACATCGGAATGGTAGTAAACGACTTTCTCATCCAACATTTCCCCAAAATTATGGACTATGGATTTACGGCAAACGTCGAAGAAGAATTTGACGTTGTTGCGGAAGGAAAATTGAAGCGGAACGAAATGATTGGTCAATTTTATACTCCTTTCCATAAACTGATTGAAGAAACCGGAGAGCTCGAACGTGTAAACTCCGAAAGACAACTCTGAACCGACCCAAAAAGCTGAAAACCTATCATTGCCAGAATCGGAAGATATGGACCTCTCGTACAAATCGGGACTCAAGAAGACGAAGAGAAAAGATTTGCCAACATCCCTGCAGGACTCACCATCGAAACCATCACCCTCGAAGAAGCTCTAAGAGCTTTTGAACTGCCTCGCGAGCTCTGAACCTATCAAGACGAAAAAGTCCTTGCCAACAACGGCCGCTTCTGACCCTACATCAAACGAAAATCCCTGTTTGCCTCTATCAAAAAAGACGCAGAATTTGACCTGTTTTCCATCACTCTCGACCAAGCCATCCAACTCATCGAAGAGAAAAAAAATGCTGAAGCCAATAAATACATCAACAAATTCCCTTACGAAGGCGAAGAAATCCAAGTCTTAAATGGTCCCTACTGACCCTACATCAAATATGCGAAAAAAAACTACAGAATCCCAAAAGGCTGAAAAGATGCCACCGATTTAACGTTGGAAGACACCCTAAACATCATCGGGATTAAAAAAAAGGAGTCGGAAAAGGAAAAAAAGAAAGTAAAAAAAGCAACTCCCAAAAAAGCTAAAAAATCTTAAAATTCCTCTTGAATTTACTACTACTAATCCTTATATACTCTATATGCTAGTTTTAAGAACCTCCGTACAGGCGGAGAAAACGGGGGAATCCCTCGTCTAGCAAAATCTCATATGGGGACATATAACAAAAGAACAGGTGAAATGAACACTGGTGGAAACAATAAAAATCGTACTGGTGGGCAAAAAAAATCTGGTCGTGGACATGGTCAAGATCATGTAAAAGACCAGATCCATCGGCTACACACTCAAAAAAATGGGGGTAAAAAAACCGGCGGAAGAAAATGAGTTTTTGAAAACCACGCAAGCTCACGGGTTTCTTGTGGGCTTGCTTTTTTTATAAAAAATACTATACCTTTTAATGAGGGTATTTATAACTTATTATCTAAAAAACAAGATGCGATTATACATAAAAACTCCACTTTATAACGAGTCTAAAATGGTTCCACATTTAGTAGAACATTGTTTATGACATCTTTTTTTGCGTAAAACAGATTTTTTTGCTTATAATTATTCTGCAGATGGAGAGATAAGTGATTGTTTCACCCGTTTTGAAATAGATAATGGGAATGACTATCAGTATATGATTAAAAAGCTATTAACACCTCCATCAAAATCCTCATTTCAATATGAAAAAGGTGTCGTCAAAAAGGAACTTGAAGACTGTTCATATGGACAACTCATGTACGAAAGTCTTTTAAGGAAAATATCCAATAGGTATATAAATCTGAATACGTTTGAGTCTGTAACTTTTGAAGATGTAGTATACTATCATCAGCAATGGTACACAAAAAACAATATCATAGTTTGTGATGATGATTTTAATCTGCTTTTTGGGGGATATGTACCAAAAAACTTTCCAAAGAAAACCTCAGTATTTTTTTCCTTTCCATTTGTATATGATAATGATAGCTATTTTGTTTTTTGAAAAAACTTTTATTCAAAGTATGAATATTGGGAATATTTTTTATTCTTTTTCCTCTTAGAGAGTTTTTGTGATTATATGCAGAGATGGAAATGATGAGAATATTATTTTCTTACCCCTTATATGTACCAGTTTGAAAGAAAAATATGGATTACCACTCCTTACATTGATAAAAATAGTCTTGATGAGGAATTCTTTAATGAAGGCAAACGTTATTTGATAACACTTTTACGCAACAAGTATTATAAATCAAAATTTTTTCTCAATACCTATTTTTACGGTGTAGGTGTATCAAGAATAGAAGCTGTTACTTTTTTACAAGAGTATCCACGATCTCAATTCCAAAAGCATTGTATAGAAAAAATACCTTTTGTTTCATAATCTACACTAAATCTATGTAAATAAAGATTAAATTTCATCCCTCCCTTATATATTAATCTTTATATTTCCCCTTCAAATACTTATGTTCTCCATCATTCACCAAGAAAATGAAGCCATTCAACACGTATCTGCTGATTACACAGAAGAATTAAAAAATCGAATAGAACAACAGGCTATTGATGCCAACATATTTACCACCCTTCAAACCACGATGCTTTCTAAAAGCATACAAGACATTTAATGAGATTTTTTTACAGATTTTGCCTTCCACAGAAATTCATTAATGGACATTCTAGTAGGGGAGGCATTGCAAAATTCATCAATTGTTAACAACAACAACCCTTTCGTTCCCTGCATCAACGTAATGGTCTGATACCCATTTCCTTCAATCTTCTGAATAATATCAGCCAACTCTCTATCAGTCACCTCCGCGTGATGATAGAAATAACTCACGTTATGGTTCAGAATTCTTCTATTTTCCTCGTTCAAAGGCAAGGATTGTATACGTTTGGTATTCTCTTCATTCAAAAAGAGTAAATACTCCAAAAAACTGGTCAGATTTTTCTGGATATTTCCCAATTTATATACGTGAAAATAATCCAAGGAAGTCTTCACTTCATTCAAGATATATCTAGCAATTGCGAGCTTTTCGCAAGCAAAAATAATTTCATTATAAAGCTGAGTTTTTTTTGAGATGGACATAGTAGAAGAGGGCAGTGCTAAAAAAGAAGGTGGATTACAAAACATTTACATTTGAAAAATGTTGATCTTACTTTTACTCTTGATGTAGTTCAAAAGATGAATATCGTGAGTAATCAAAATCACGGTATTCCCATTTTTATTCGCTTCAATCAGAATATCTCCAATTTCTTGCGTATATTCCCAGTCAAGATTTCCTGTTGGTTCATCAGCAATAATAAACTCTGGGTCGTGAATTAACGCTCTCGCCAAAGCTACTTTCTGCTTTTCTCCTCCAGAAATATTTTGACTCGTCAATTTTGGGTTATCATCGAAATGAAGTCTCTCCAAAACTGCCCTATATTTCGCTCTAATGGTTGCCTCACTCGCTCCAGCCAACTTCAAAGGATACGTAATATTGTCCCTAATCGAAAGCGATTGAATCAACTTATCATCTTGAAAAACAATTCAGATTTTCCTCCTATATCTCTGGATTTCGTCATCTGTTAACGTTGAAAGGTCATCCATCCTATAATATACCGTCTTGCTATAAGGTCTCAATTCTCCAATCAGAAACTTCAACAATGTAGACTTCCCAACTCCAGATTTCCCAATAATCACCGTAAAATCTCCAGGAAAAACATCAAAATCCAGCTTTTTAAACAGCGGTTTAGTTTGCTGAGGGTAACCTCGCGTCAATTCCGTAATCGTCAGCAACGGAATTCTCTTTTCTGCTTTCTCTGTGGTCATAGATAAAAGGTAAAAAATAAATACTATTTAAGTATATTCAATTCTTTCCAAAAAAGCAAAAAAAATCAGACATTCTTCAGTTTTTGAATTGACACATTCCGTAAGAAATATAAAAAAATATAAACCCCCTTTCCTAAAGATCCTGTCTCGCATTCTCTGCGGGAGGGGCAGGCGGGATTTTTCAAGCAAAGGAGGGATTTTGAGAGAAAGATGAATAGCGAACGATAAAAAAACAAAAAAGAACCTATCACAGCAAACCCACCCACCACACAGAAAAAAGGAGAACATTCTGTCCTCCTCATAAACGCAATACACGTTTAATACAAAAAGTCTTTGTCACCCCTCGAATATTCAAAGAGTTCTTCCTCCCTGAACCAGTGTGCAATCTCCTGCTCCGCCTCTTCCGGCTTTCCACTAGCGTGGATAAGATTGAAAAGAGGTCTATGCAGAGGATTAGAATATGCACGAGTAGTTTGTGCATAATCTCCTCTAATCGTACCTGATAATGCATCCTGAGGCATCGTAGGTCCCACCATCTGACGAACCAACTTCACAACCTCTATGCCTTCTAACACGACAGCAATCACCGGAGACAATTGCATATAGTGCAGATTATCAGTAAATGCATCATCTCCCCAACGCGAAACCATTTGTCCAATCGTCTCATAATGATGATAGAAAAAGTCTTTATCAGGTCTTACCATTTTCATTCCCACAATTTTCAAGCCCCTCTTTTCAAAGCGAGCAAGGATTTCCCCTACAACTGCACGGGATACAGCATCGGGTTTGAAGACAATCAGCGTCCTCTCAATTCTTGATGTTTCTTCCATTTGTAAACTTTTTTAGAATTAAACATTTTTTATTA
>JAITQZ010000006.1 GCA_031288635.1 Candidatus Peribacteria bacterium
AAGAAACCGGAGAGTATACGTATAAAATTATTCTGGTAGACGAACAGGAGACAGAAGTATATGCAGAATCAAGCGAAGCAACATATGAAGTATTACCAGCAGCAACAGCAACTATAACCGTACCAAGTGGAACAGGAATAGTAGGAGAAGAAATAACGATAAATGCGTCCCTCGTAGGAAATGAGACGTTATCAGGAAAGACGGTGAAAGCATTGGTTGTAGTAACATCTGGAGATACCACAAAACTTACAACAGTTCCAAACATTGACTTTAATGGAGGAATGACAGGAACATTTGGTATTTTCCCAATAAATGGAGAAAGCCAACCAGCAACGTTAAAGGTAACGTTCAAAGAAACCGGAGAGTATACGTATAAAATTATTCTGGTAGACGAACAGGAGACAGAAGTATATGCAGAATCAAGCGAAGCAACATATGAAGTATTGCCAGCACTAGTAGCAACAATTACAGCTTCAAATGGAACAACCACCGTCAATACGCCAATAACCATAACAGGAAGTGTACAAGCAAACTCAACGTTAAGTGGAAAAGAGGTAAAAATGGTACTCCATTTGCTGTCAGGAGATGCAAGTGGTGTTACGAGTATTACAGGAGCAGCAGGAGAACCTTGGACACTAGTAAATGGAAGTGCAACAGGAAATGCATTTACAATCTCTGATAGCGTACTGCCAGGAAACTTCAGTATTACGATAGCGACAGCAGGAACATATGAGTATCAACTTGCAATTACAAATCTTGATGGAAATATCACGTATGGAACATCAACAGTCTATACCATTACCGTAAACACATCAGCGGTTATCGGTGGAAATAGTGGTGGAGGTTCAAGTGGTGGAGGTTCAAGTGGTGGAGGGTCAAGTGGTGGAGGGTCTTATTACGGTGGAGGCTCCAGTAGTGCTACCATAGAAGAAACCGAACTCCAAGGAGAAGTCTCTGAAGAACCAACATCTGCCGCTAAATGTAGCATTGAAGGTTCCACTTATTCAGACGAAGAAAATGCAGCCTACCTCCGAGCGTGTGAAAATGACATCACTACAATGAGAACCATCAAATCTGCGAGACTAGACGACCTACTAACTAGAGCAGAAGCCGCAAAACTGATGTCTCAATACGCAATCAACATCCTCGGAAAACAAGCAGATACAACCAAAGATTGTTCCAACTTCCAAAACAGCATTGAGTCTTACAAAGGTTCAGACCTTTACAACTATATGACGACTTCTTGCCAATTGGAGATTATGGGAATTAATCCAGATAGAAGCGTAATACCAGACTTTATGGGTGCTTCCTTCTTGGAGAGAAGAGACTTTGGAACCGTATTTTCTAGACTCTTACGAGGAGCAGCCAACGAAAATAAAGGTACCAACTACTGGGATGGACACCTCCAAGCCTTGAATGAAAAAGGAATTATTACCAATCTGGATGCCTCTCTCTTGGAACTCAGGTCTCGAGTCTTCCTTCAACTCTACAGAAGTGCCCAGATAAGTGCCCAGAAATAAAATATAGCGTTCCTTCCCTCCTGCTATGCGAGGGGTCTGTTAACCAAAAATCCTAAATATAAAACCCGCCAAGGCGGGTTTTTTCTATCTCCCCCTTGCAACCTCTCCCTAAATCACTATCCTAAAACTATGCCAAAAGATACTTCCCTCATTGATGAAGTCCTCGCCCACGTTGACATCGTTGACGTGATTGCAAATTACGTTCCTCTCAAACGTTCCGGAGCGAATTTTGCAGGTTGCTGCCCATTTCATCACGAAAAAACACCGTCTTTTATCGTTTCTCCTCAGAAACAGATTTTTAAGTGCTTTGGCTGCGGTCAAGGGGGGAATATCTTCACCTTTATCCAAGAGATAGAAAAAATTGATTTCCGAGACGCGGTAAAATTCCTCGCCGAGAGGGAACATATCGATATCTCTCGCTATGAGACGACGACCGCCTATCAGCAACATAACAAAGACGAGAAAGAAAAGCTCAAAAGAATGCACAAACTCGCCCAAGACTTTTTCGTAGAAAACCTTAAAAAATCTCCCAAAGCGATGAGCTATCTCAAAGAAAAAAGAAAGCTGACCGACGAAATCATTTCAGCTTTTGGGGTAGGCTATGCTCCCGACAAATCGTATGAACTCTTGCAGTATCTGAGAAGCCAAGGCTTCACCGACGCAGACTTACTCCAAGGGAGTCTCGCAAAACAAAGTGCAAACAGTCCCGAAACCTACGCCTTTTTCAGACACAGAATTATGTTCCCGATTTACGACCTGATGAAAAATATCGTCGGCTTCACTGCGAGAGTGCTAAATCCTGAAGAATCGCCAAAATACTTAAACAGCTCCGAACACAAAGCGTTCAATAAATCCAAGGTACTATACGGACTCTCTCACGCTAAAGACTACATCACCACGTTTCAAAAGCTGATTGTCGTAGAAGGCCAAATGGACGTCATCGGCTTAACTAGACTCGGCTTCCCTATCGGCGTAGCAACCAGCGGAACCGTACTGACCGACGAACACATCAAAACCATCAAAAGATACACGGAAAACCTCTACTTCCTCTTCGACAACGATAAGGCCGGACAACAAGCCACCTTTAGAGCATTGAAACTGTGCTATCGCCAAAATCTCTTCCCAAAACTGATTACGCTGCCCTCCTCCGTGAAAGACGTAGACGATGTCGCAAATCTCAAAGAAGGAAAACAGCTTTTTGGACAATATCTAGAAAAATCAGAAGACGGATTTCTCGCGATGTTTTCCAGACTGAGAGATGCGAGTGATATGAATTCTCCGGTCGATAAACAAAAGCTCATTAATGCGATGTTTGAACTCATTCTCTCCGTGGAAAATCTCGCAATCCAAGAGCACTACAAACTTCTCCTCGCTGAAAAACTCAGTTTCGCTCCGGAAATTATTACTCTACAACTAGAGAAATACAAAATGGGAGAAGGCAGACTCTTTCTTCGCCAGCAGGAAAGACAAGCCATACAGGAAGGAGCGAAAACGTCCTACCAGCTCAGCAGAGAAGCACTATTTGTTTCGCTGTTTTACAAGGACTTTCTGTCTTCACTCTTCGCTTTCCCCGAGCTCACTACGTTCGCCACACAAATTGCCGTCGCACTTCCTGATAGCCTGCTCGCTAAAACCTTTGCAGGAGACCTTACCGACCCAGAAACCTCCGACCTCAACGAACAGCAGCTTCGACGAGAAAAAGAACTCGGAGAACTCTGAGAACCCGCAGAGAGAAAGGCTGCCCTCCAAAGGATTATCTCCTCAAGTGTGCAGGACTATTTCAAACTCGCCAGCAAAAGCCCCCATCTCACCAACGAAGAAAAAGTCGCTCTCAACAAACTCAGAATTGCAGTCGGGAAACTATAATTACCTCGATGCACCCAAACGGCTCAAACTTCCAAGTGCAATTCCATAGATGATGAAAAACAGATAATTGACCATACTGTCTTCAAAGACGTGCAAAACAAATCCAATCAAAAGCAGGGCAAAAAATCCACGTTGAAGAACAAAAAGAAAATTTTCTTCTGTTGCTGCCAAACAACTTTTTGCTTCATTCGAGCGTGCTAATGACTCATCCCTGCCGTGAACTTTCCCTCTGATATGACGCTGAATACTTATCAACTGCCACAAAACAAGACACCATAGCAAAAATCAGACCGTTCCAGTATCGAGGAGAATTTCAAAATAGTAATTTTCTGGCAGCATTGTCCCATTATGATGAATAGCTGGCCCAGACGACCCAAGCCCATACCCTAAAGGCTGATTGATGATTTGCGGGATTGCTCCGAGTTTGCTGGTGAGGTGAGCCAAGGTAGAGTCCCACTTAAGTACGGAAAGTCAGAGAAAAGCGAGAACAACAGCAATGCTTCATCGCAGGAGCAGCTTTTTATTTTTCTTGACGAGCGGTCGATAGGTGAGTATCATGACCAGGAGTCAGCCAAGTATAACGGCTCTGGAAAGAGTGAGAACCATTGCGGCAATTCGGATGGCAAGCAACAGCCGTCTGCACCATTGCTTCAACTCTCTTCCGCTCCCTTTTACAAAAGAAGAGAGCAACAACGGGAAGAACGCGACAAGGAAATACCCATAATTATTTGGACCAGAAAACAGCCCCTGTCGACGAAGGGTACCTTCCCAGCCAGTCAGATAATAAAGCGGCGGCTTTTGGTCGAATTGTCGGTCATCCAAATGGAGTTCGTAGCCAATCCGTGAAAAGAAATCTGGTCGCACAAGCTTGATACCTTGTCGGAGAAACCCAGTGATGACCGTGATGCTCAATCCTCGCAGGAGTCGAGACCTTCGTTTAGTCAGCTTTTCTCCTCAAAAATTTTCGTGGTAAAAAAAGCCAATTCCGCTCGCAGACAACAAAATGACCAGCCACCAAAATCCGTATTTTATCCCGATTAAGATATCATTCCAACTCTTATCCTGCACGAAATACGAAACCAGAACACTGAAAAGCAAGACGGCTCCCAGACTCAGCCAGCTTCGTTTCCAGACGTTTCGATAGGCTTTTCGCTGCTTGATGTTTACGAAAAACAGTACTGCTAGGAAAAGGCACCAGAGCCCTTCTCTCAACAAAGCAGGAATGCTAGCTGACCAGAGTTCCAACCCAAAAACGGTTCGTGTGCTAAACACGTGATACAAAACAGTAAAAAGCAGAAATCAGGAAAGAAAGCTGAACATGACGAGAAAGATTTGAAAGTAAGTATAGTAGGTATGGTAGGTATTTGGAGGAGGAATGCAATGGAAAGTAATTTTTTATGTAAAAACACAGTAGAAATGTCAGAATAAAAACCAAGTTAAATTGTCAGTAAAATGGATAAAGTTAGAGGATAAATTTTTATCCTCTACCAAACCTCTTTATGTTTTATACTGACGAAACAATGACAAAAATTCTTACACTAGAAAACTTCAAAAATAAAAAGATTGATATAGAAA
>JAITQZ010000017.1 GCA_031288635.1 Candidatus Peribacteria bacterium
TTTGAATAAGCTGATGAGGGATTTGAGGAATAAAATTTCAATGATAAAAATTAGAATGTTTCCCTCATTTTCCTCTTTCACTGATAATCCATAGACTATCGGTTAAAATGTGTTCATAATTTTTTCGATTATCTCCTGTCAAATCGAAATCATTGAATCTTGACATACTACCACTATACAATTTTCTCTCCAATTTTCAATCATAACAACAAAAAAATTACTTCTTGAACAACTTTCCCTACTTCGCCCTTCGGGGGAGTCTATTGGTACCTCTGACCAACCTTCTCTTAAATATTCTTAAAATGATACAACTCTACCCCATTTATCATATCAGATTTCACACCATCGTGATACTCATTCGCCTGCACAATCAGCACCTTATCATCCAAAGAAATATTCCCTTTGAAAATAATTCTAATCATCTCTTTCCCAATTCTTTTCAAATTTTCATAGTTGAATGACTGTGAAATCTTATACCCTTTCACCCCTCGCACCAAACTTAAAAACCTATACGTATCATTCGACTTGGTAAACGTAATCACCGGAACTTTTGGATTGAGAGAAGCAATACGGGCAGAGGTATACCCATTTTCTGTAAAACAGACAGTCGCTTTAATATCAAGTTCTTTCGTAATCCTATACGCATTATAAATAATATAATCTCTCACTTCAAATTCCGCTTCATCAAACCTCTCTACAGTTTTTTCTCTTGTTTTAAGTTCATACTTTTCCAAAAGCGTCTCTAACGTATCAATCATCGGAAACACTTCATCCTCAATAATCATCGTCTCCAACATCAACCCATCTGCTCCAGCTTCACAGAGCTCTTTAATAGTCGTTTCTTTTCCCAAAGGATAGTCCTTAGTCCCCAAGGCTCCACAATACGTAATCAGCACAGGAATTCCTTTTGCTCTCACTTCGTGCACCAGCTGAGAAATGGTTCTTTTTTCGAGATACTTTTCTAAAAGGTCAGCCACCAAAATAATCCCATCAGCCTTTTTCATAATCTCTTCCAAATGCTCCAAACCGTGTTTGGTCTCAATCTTAGCAAACACTTTCATCTCTGTAGCGTGCTGCTCATTGAGAAACTTTTTTGCATCCTCCAAATGGCTCGCACTATAACACGCGGACAATGCCACTACGTGCGTCCCATATTCCAATCCTCGCAAAATATCTTTTTTGTCCTGATTACTCAACACACCCGTTTCCTCTTCATTATGCTCCAAACTCACTCTATCATACTGTAAAATTTTCTTTTGTGCCCCAGGATGGACTACCACACATTCCGCATAATCCTCCTGCTGATGCTCAATTTTCAAAAGCACCTGACTGGACTCAAAAACAATCTCATCCCCCTCAGAAAGCTTATCTAAATGAGCATAATCAATAAAGATTTTTTTGTCTCCATCTTGAGTATATTCGGAATAGTCCACCGTAATTTTTTGCCCTTTTTTCAAAGGAATATCCGAAGTATTTTTTACTCTAATAGTGTGCCCTTTGGTTTCAATAATAATAGTTTTACTGTTATCAAGCTTCATCAGTGTGTCAATATATTTTTTATTGTTGTCGTCAAACCCATAGGACAACGTAATAGTGAACGCATCCACCATATTAATGATTTTACTCAGGACAGTTTCCTTGGCAAGCGTGGGACCCACCCCCGCGATAATTTTTGTAAAACGGAAATTATTCATAGAAGGTAAAGAAAAAAATAAAAAATGCTGAACGTTAGTGACTCCAACCCTTACAAAAAAGGAAGATCTCCCTTTATCCTAGCCAGCTTGGAACGCAATCACGAAAGATTGTATCCAGAAAACAAAAAAATCACACTTCTGAGCATCACCATAAAAATACATCAATAAATTTCGTCGCATCAAAAAGCAACGCTTTATACTCATTTTTTTCAAAAATGCAAGAGGAAATTTCACCAACAAGGTCTTTCATTAAATGAGAACAAGGAAATAAAAGTTTTATTAGCAATCAGATTGTTATTGTTTTTTTTTAGAGAAAAGATACATTTAGTAAAACAATTTTTACTTTCTGTACTCCCCTATTGCCTATGATTGAAGGAAGTTTAACCGTCGGAGAAATGACTCGAACCCATCTCGTAAACCCCACCCACAAAGAAGTAGCCCCATTGGTAGAAGAATATCACCTTCACGAAATCATTGAACAAGACTTTTTGGATTTCACCACCCAAGACAAAATTGATGTCTACGACGACTGTATTTTTTTAATCCTCCGTTTTCCCAAATATAATGAAAAAACAAAAAAGCACTTCGCAAATACGATGCACGCAATTCTAGGAAAAAACTTTATTCTTACTGTCACCTCTCACATCACCAATAACATCCAAAAAATTCAAGACACCTATCGTGCAGAACTCGCAGAAGAAGGCAGAGAAGAATTCAAACTCTCTCCCTACTATATCCTCTACAAAATTATTGATGCAATGTACGACAAAGCATTAGTAGGACTAGGAAAATTTTCACAAGACCTGATAAGAATAGAAGATATCGCATTAGATAGCTCTTCCATCAACGAAGAACTGCTTTCTGAACTCTTAATGAAAAAAAGAAATGCAATTTTGATGAAGCACATCATCGCTCCCCACTCAGAAATACTAAGAGAACTCCAAGTGGCCACCGTGAATTTTTACGAAGGAGACTTAGATGTGTATTTTGAGGATTTGCAGTATAAAACAGATAAAATTCTGTCACTAATCTCTATTACCAAAGAAAACACCGAAAGCCTCTTTGACGTCTCCGATACTCTCACCACGATGAAAACCAACAAAGTCATCTCCGTCCTCACCATTTTCACCGTAATCCTTGGGATTTTAACACGACTCAGCGGAATGTACGGAATGAACGTCGCCCTCCCTTTCGATGATTCCCCTCAAGCATTCAGCATTCTCTGCTTTTCTATGATTGGCATTGCTATAGGGACAATGCGATATTTTAGAAAGAAAAAACGATTTTAACGCACGTTAAACCCTAACGTCGTATCTACCGTTTGCGTATCCTCAAAGGTCAACGATAATTTTACTGTATACGTCCCTGGAACTTCAAAAGTTTTATTTACTTCAGCACACCCTCTCCCTTTACATTGTAGAGGAGTAGAACCATCCCCAAAATCCCATTTCATCGTCTCTGGCAATCCATTAAACTCTGCCAAGAAACGTACCGAGTCTCCCACTTTGGCACTCTGTGTGGGATGAGAAGAGGAAGACAAATTAACTTGAATAAGCTGTTTTTTTACCAAAATAGGTAGTTCTGGCTGAATAGTCGCAATGTAACCTTTTCTCGTAGTGATGACGACTTTGGGCTGAAATGAACCGTTTTCTTTTCAATGGTCATAGGTATAGGTATGTTCAATCACTCCATTAGGCAGATTTATCTTACTTTCTCCATCCCCAAAATCCCAGCTAAAATAAATAATTTCATCACCAGGAACCGTAATGACACTCTGCGAAGCATCTAATCTCACTTTAAGCGGTTCATATCACGTGTTTGGTTCCACCACCAGTTTCCCGATAATATCAGGTCTTTTCACTTCAAAAGAAAGTGGAATCTCCTTAAATAAAGCACGTTCAGTATCTTCAAGACGGATAATCGCCTCATAGGTCGTTTCCTTGTCCAACATAAACTCATAGAGAGACCCTTGATTAAGCACAGGATTTCCCTCAAAAAAGACGTTCTTTCTCAGGGATGCACTATCAGGACTCACAGAAACCAAATCAATCACAATGGCTTGTGGAATGGTATCTAAATGTACCACTCCTCCAGAAATCGCAGAAGCAGGAATCTCTTTAAAAGTAGACTCTCCAGGAAGTTTCTGTTTGATAACATATCTCACCGTAATATCCTCTTTCGCTAATTGCAAGAGTTCTGACTCACAGGTTCCCCTTTTACCATCCACGGTAATGAAGTCCAAAGAAACTAAATAACTCCCCTTTTCTGGAAACGTATAGTCCACCTCTCTCGCACTCTGTTTGAGGGTAGCAATCTCCTTATTGGTCAAAGCATCGAAAATATGATAGGTATATCCAGCGATATTAGAGACAGAACCATCTAAAAAGTTCGTCTGAATTTTATACTTCGTCTGAGAAAAATTTGCCAAATTGATTTCACAAATCGGGACATCAGACTGCTCTACACGTACGGGAAACGAATACACAAAGTTCACCAAACCAGGAAATTTCACAGTCGGAGTATACACTTTTGGCGTCTTATAGATATAATCGAAGCTAACCAACTGTTCTCTATCATTCACATCATCATTATCCATATCTCGCACCACCTGATACTCCTTCAAACCAAAATCTCTAAAAATCGAAGTAGTATCAACCGTAATCTTAGCAGGAGCTTTCCCCAGATTAATCTCTCCCTGTGTCGCAGAAAGCACAGATGAGGACTTTGCATTTTGAGCAGAAGCAAAAAGCTGAATTTCTGAAGCGAACGAAAGACTACCACTTTTCAATTCCGTAGTAATCCCTTTTTCTCCCGTAATTTTATTATCATAGGTCAAGATAGCCTTTCGCGTATACTCTCCTTTCTTATCATAGAAACAATACGCACTAAATCCATTATTATAGTTCAATTGTTGTTTCTGAGGATTTCCACATTCAAGCGTCAGCTTTTGCGGAGTGATTTCTCCTAATTTTGCCAGTTCAGCAGACCAAACAGGCAGATTAAGCGAAAAAGTAATCTCTCCTGGAGCAATAAATGGAATTTTTCCGAATACACCAGTACTTATTTCTCCTGCACTATTTCTTTTCCCTACCAGAAAGGTATCAATCAGATTTGTAGATTTAACCACAGGGTCCACGGTAATTTTACCAATCTGTCCAAACACTACTCCAGCCACGCCCCCTGCCACTCCTAGCAACAAGAAAGCACCCACTAAGCCGAAGATATAGCTGACTTTTGACTGATTTTTCACGGTAATGAGCCTATACACATTCGTCAACAGAAACCCTAGCCCAACCAATCCAATCACTCCCACAATCAATCCAGCAAAAATAGAAAGCAGATTGACCGCAGTAGTAGCCGTAATTCCCACCCCAGCGAGAGCATTCGGATTTTTTATCAGAGACACCAACGTCAACGCAAAAAGTCCTCCCAGCAAAAGCAAAAACCCAACACATCCCAACGTAAGTTTCTTTCGAGAAAAATTATATTTGGCTCCTTCTTTTACCACGGTAGGTTTATTGACCTGCACAGAAGTATAGCCCAAGGCTTGCAATTGCTGTTGTCCTTGGAGATAGGCAGCATTCAGCTGGTCCAACTGGACTTTAATTTGCTGAATTTTCTCCGAAGGCTGTCCAGGATTTGCCTGTAGCCAAGCAACAATTTGATTATACTGAGCCTGCAATTGCTGCTGTTTGACCAGAAGTTCTTGAATTTGCATTGCTCCTGTTGGCTGTCATGTCCCGGTCGAACCAGTAGCTGTAGAAGGGGTTTGAGATGATGACGTTGAAATTTCCATTTTTGTTTTTGAAGAGATAAAGACATACTCCTTTTAAGTATATCCAAAAATCGGATTTTTGCAAAATTTCAAAGCATCTACATCCATTTCGAATTGACTTCTTAAAGAAATTCTATATAATGAAAGTGAAATGGTCGGATGGTATTTACATACCGACAATTTCTTTTGTCTAATGAAGAGACTTTATTCCTTCTGATTACCCAATGCCAAAAATTACTCCCCTTCAAGACACTCTCTATGAGATTACTCCTGGGAT
>JAITQZ010000003.1 GCA_031288635.1 Candidatus Peribacteria bacterium
AGCTATCTTTGAATGAAGAGTGAAATCATATCTTGATATTTAGATTTCCTTCATTATCATTCAGTCAATCTATTCTGTTCCCTAATGTTCTATTTACACAAAACTATTTACGTTCCCAAATCAATGATATTTTCTTGCACAGGGATAAGCTTTTGACTCAACATATAGGTAGAGGTAGAGAAAAGATTTCCATGCATCGTTTGTCCTCCATGCATCGTGTTGCAGATAATATTCAGTGCATCATCAAATTTTTGCAAAACCTCTTCTCTTTTTTGTGGACTTTGAAATGCTTGTAGATACTCTTGTTTATTCACTTTCAATACTTTGGGGATAAGATGTTCTTCATCTGCTTTTTCTATCTCTTCTAATTTTTCAAATAACTTCTGAATGTCTAACTTTGACAGCACTTCTTCAAATTCTTTATCAGTAATTATTCCATCTTCTACAATAGTTTCAAACGTCTGCTTATCTATCGCTCCAGTCTCTACCAAATATTTCAATTCTTGCACTTCAAGCTTCGTTTGGTTCAAATGACGTTGTTTTTCATATTGTTTGCCCAATTGCTCTTGATGTTGCTTTTTCTTTTGTTCATCAAGTTCTTTGTGAGTTTCTAACATAGGAAATGAAAAAAAAGATAAAACATTGATAACATACTAATAAGATACAATTTTGCAAGCAAAAATTATTGCAACTTTTCTCTTATCCTTTCCGAGATTTTCTTTCTCTCCCATTTCTTCTCCTGAAACTCCTCAACGGCGGAAACCAGATGTTTCATCGTCTTTTTCTCTAGCAATATCCCACTCTCTTCGTCCACTAATTCTGGGGTAGCTCCATCAGCATATCCAATTACAGGCACCCCCATCAAGAGTGCTTCCGCAGTTCCCATTCCAAAACTTTCCTTAGTCAAATTCACCAAAGCCTTGGCATTGCGGACAATTTTTTGGGTTTCCTCTGGAGAAAGCCGCCCAAGAAAGAGAATATTGTCCCCTGCAATAGCTTTCAAATATTCCTCATCAGGTCCCGCCCCAATCATCAAAAGCGGAAGTTTCAATTGATTAAATGCCTTGATAATCAAATCACTTTCACGCACAAACACCACTAAACGCCCCACACAAACAAAATATTCTTGGGGGTGCAAATTCACACCAGCATAATAAAAGGTATCCTTGATTTTCGGATAAGAAACATTTCCTTCCATCCCATAAATCCCTTTGGCTAATGCCTGCGTATACTGACTATTAAAGAAAATCTCATCAAACTGAGTAAACTGTTTATCCCATTGCTGCAAACGAGGAACTAAAAAGCTGAATAATCTTTTCTTTCGTCCCGTGAACTTAGCCAAATACTCTTCACGATGCGACCAAATATACTGCATCGGAGAATGAAGATAAAGCTTCATACCACCCCCCTTTGTAAGGGGGGGGGTTTTGTTTCTCTCTGAAAAATCCCCCTTATCCCCTTTATGAAAGGGGGAGATATTCTTCCCAATTGCAAACGAAGAAATCACCACTCTTTCAGGCTTAAACTTCCTTATTTTCCGCGAAAGCAATCTCATAATCCACGGATAAAAAACAATCAAATTACGATAATCAAACAAAGCAGAAAAAATCGGAATCTTCTTGCGAGAACTGACGATAAAAATTTTGTTCACCCGCTTCGGAAGTGCCTCGACAACGGAAATCTGCTTTTTTCTCTCCGTTCACGGAATGGATACAGACAAAGCTCTCAACTCTTCATCGGCAATCATCGTAAAAATCTGCATTTCTGCATCAGGAAAACACATCAATTCCTGTTGAATGAGGTCTTTAAAAACTTCTAAAGCTCCACCAGGATAGAGCCGATCGTGAACGAGGGCAATTTTCATACTTTCACGATAGGGATTTTCACGAAGATTTCAAGCAATCTTTCTCTCCATTTATCGTTTCCCTCGATGGATTTTTTCTGGAAGCAAACATTTTTTATCTCGAAGAGGAGTACGTTCATCAGGATACCCCAGAGAAATCACATTAAATACTTCAATATCTTTCGGAATCTGCAAATACTCATTTATAGCATAATCCGTATTTGCTTCGGGATAAATCCCTATCCATACAGTGCCAATACCTTTTTCGTGGGCAGCCAGAAGCATATTCTCCACACAAGCTCCCATATCTTGAGGAACCAGATGAGAAACTTTAAGCCTCGCCGGAGTAAAGCAAGATACGATTGCTGCATTGGCTTGTGCAAGCATTTTCCCATACGTAAGATGTTTGCTCAGTCGGAGCAACGATTCTTTGTCTTGTAAAATAAGGAATTCCCAAGGCTGCTGATTATAGGCAGAAGGAGCATACATTCCAGCTTCTACAATCTCTTGCAAATCAGCTTTTTTAATTTCTTGACTAGTGTAAGCTCTAATACTACGGCGGGTTTTGATAGCTTCAATGGTATGCATTTGAGAAAAGAAGAAAATAAAAAGGCTGTTTTTAGTCAACTAACGTCTTTTCTACTAAGAATTCCAGTTTCTTGAGAGAACTATCTATCAAAAGTTAGTTTTTTCATAACGCATTATTGGTAAAGGCTATCCATCTCTGCTTGAAGTTGCTGCATTTGTGCTTGAAGCTCTGTCGCTCTCTGAGCTTTTAGGTCTACAGAAGCAGAAACAGCTTCTTCTCCTTTTCCTTGACAAGAAGATGCAATTTGTTGTGCTTGCTGAGACATAAGAGTATATAGCTGATTAAGCTGGTCGGTAAGTTGTTGGCTGAGAGATTGTTTTACGTCAACAAGGTCAACTTTCAAATCAGTAAAACTCGTTTGCAATACATCTGATGAAAGTGTAGCTGGCAACGTAGTGATAGTACTAGAACCATCGGTGTTAACTACCATTTCAGGAGACGTAGTTTCAGAAACAGTGTCTCAAGAAGAAAGTTGTGCTCACTGTTCTTGCATACATCTCTCTCGACCTTCAAATTCTAGTTGCTCTTTCACTTGATTTGGAAGAAGTTTTTCAAAGTAGTAATAGTCGTCCAGAATAAATCCTCTAGGTACGAGATTTCCAAATCCTAGAACGATAAAGACAGCAATAAAGACTACAAATCGGGAAAGTGTAGTTCGGAAAAAGGTTTTCATTTGTTTTGTTTGGTAAAAAGATAAAAAATCTCTCCCTTAGAGTAGGAAAACTTCCCAAAATTTCAAGAGGAAAGTAAAAAAGTACCTACCAAACAGATAAGTACTTTTAGCAAAATTCAGAACAAATACGCAATACCAATTGCAGAAGCGGAATTTTTAGAGGTAGCACTTCCAACTCCAGTCCATTTACTACTGTAATACAGAGAAAGTTTGAAGTGGTCAGTCAGATTTTTACTTGCTTCTAATAACAATGAATACGATTCATTCGTCCAGTCTAGATACGAAACTTGTACCTTCTGTCCAAATCCGAAATAGGACGAAGCCACAAAACCTTGAATGGCAGAGAGATTACGCATTTCATTAAATCCATAGCCACCGAGAACGGTAAACTGTGCTTTATCCACCCGTTTCGATAGGGACAGAGCTGGAGCAACCAAACTCATCTTACTGTTTGCATCCCACACATAAGAGAATACTAAGAATTGGTACTGCATACCTTTGTAAGCCTTTCCCCACGAACCCGTCAATGACCAGTTATTAGAAAGTGTCTTTGTGTCCAGAAGGTCTGATGACCTTTCTAATCCTACAGTAAACCCAGAATGTACATACACCATCTTCGCATCCAAAACAGGATTTGAAGACATTGTCCCACCAAAGAACTTTGAAATCCCTGTAGAGAGAAGTTCCAGAGTTCCGACCACTTTTTCCTGTGCCGATACGACACTTACAGTCAGCGATAACGCCAACATTACAAAAAATTTTCTCATTTTTTTTCTTGCCTCCTACTTTACTCAGAGGACTTTGTTAATTAAATATTTATTTTTGTTAGTAAAATTTTATTTTCATAATAAAAAAGGACACATAGTTAATGTGTCGTACAAACAGCAATCCTAGCTACTTATTACAAAGAGCCAATGGACGAACTATGTGCCCATTTTTACTTTTTATCAATAAGTAGCTGAAAAAGCAGAATGCTTCTCTGAGCTAAAAATTACTGTGTCTTGTACGACAATTTATATTATATGAAAATGATATAAAATTGCAAGAGGAAACCTTATATTTTCCCAAAAACACTTCTAAATTCCTCTGGCACCGGAGCTGTCAAATCAATGACCTTCCCCGTATGGTCAACAAAACGATAATTTCGACAATGCAAAAGCTGTCTTTGAATATGAAACACTTTATGGAGCTTTCTATTTACCGCAGGATTCCCATAAATCAAATCTCCTAACACAGGAAATCCTTCACTCGCGAGATGAATACGGATTTGGTGCATTCTCCCCGTATGAAGCTTCACTTTGAGCAGAGAAATCTGACCAAGTTCGTGATGGAAAATGGTTTTCAAGGTTTCGCTTTCGGTCTTGCTCGGCATTCAGCTTTTTTCATTGATGACCATCTGAGCACGGTCAAACTGGGCGTTATAGCTTTTTTCGATAGCTTTTTCAATGAGAAAATATTTGGGAGGATTGCCGACCACCAAGGTCAAATAGGTTTTATCAATTTCGCGGTCTCTGATAATTTGGTTGAGATACTGCAACGCTTCATAGTTTTTCGCTCCAATCAATACCCCAGAAGTATCCTTATCCAGACGATAACCAAAGGAAGGTTTGAAGGTTCCCTTGATATGCTCTTTCGCGTAGATTTCAAGGTAATCATTCATTGAAAGCTCATTTCGGTGATTATTGCTTTCGTGAGCAACAACTCCCGCAGGCTTATTAAAGACAATTCGATTTTCATCTTCAAAAATGATGAGGTGTTGGAGGTCAGCTTTGCTGGTTTTTTGCAAAATTTTCTCTTTTTTTGTGATGAGTTTTGATGAGTCTTTTTTTCCAAGCAATTCATCAGGGATTTCGACTTCATCGCCAATTTGGAGTCTGTATTCTTCTTTTGTTTTTTTCCCATTTACTCTAACCTCTCCTTTCCTAATCCAAGAAAAAATATCAGAAAGTCAGACTTTGGGATACGGTTTGCACCATTTTCTGAGAAAGCGGTCAAAACGCTGATTGGCAGTAGAAAGGTCAATAAAAATCTGCATTACACAAAGGAAGAAAAGTTAAAATCGAGAAAAGGAAAGCCAATCTCCCACCGTTCGAGCAATTTGACTAAAGCTAAACTGGAGATGATAAAGCTGTGTAGTTGCCAGAAAACTATTTATCAAAAAAACACTCACAACATAGAGAATAACAGCTACGAGCAGCTGGGCAGAAAGTCTGATAAGCTTTTGATAGGAATGTTGACTAGGCTGAAAGACCAACGTAATGATACCATAAAAAAGCCAATAGAGAATAGTACCGCCCATTGCCAGAGCCACAAGAGAAAACAGCAAAAGAAGCATCTGGTTCGCGAGGAATGATAAAGTAATGACACTCTGTATGTCTATGGTTTTCCCTAGGGATATCAAGGGAAAGATAAAAACCTACATTACTACAATCTATCTTCTCAGAGCTCCTCATTACCAAAACGATATTTATTTACAACCACTTTCTCAAAATAGCCTCCTTTTTCGCGGGAAATGTAGCAACTTCAGTTTCAAGTTGATTGATTTCTGTTTCTATTTTTTCGATTTCGGCAACGATTTTTTGTTGTTCGGTGAACGAGGGAAGAGGAATGATAAAGTTTTCTATATCGTCTTTATTTATACTTGGATATGCTATTTTTGGCATAGCTATCTCCATTTGTTTCATTAAATTATCAGAAAACATAAACAACAAATAAATCAACTTTGTGATATATTTACTTTCTGATTTTGATTTAATCAAAGCAAATCCTGTTGAAAATAGAGTTTTTTCTGGGACTAAATCAATAAAAGCAAAACCTCTCAAATATGGTCTAACCGTCGAAATTATTGCGGTTTGATTTTTTGCTAATCTCCTTGCTCTTGAAGGTGCATTTTTTCCTAACAATTTTTTATCAAAATTAATAGAACCATCTCCTTTTCCAATACTATCAATATCAACATAGGTAAAATATTCATCTCCCCACATTTCTATTGGATTTATAGTATCAGTATTTATGTCAAAGTATTCTTTTATTTTTACTAATCCTGTTAAATTATTAACAATTCAACAAATCTTCTGCTTTGTTTGTACAAGCTTTTCCCTCATCTCCGTCTCTTTTCCCTCTAAGATTTTAATTTCTCTCATAATTCCTTCTTGAATTTCTAGGGGTGGAAATGGAATTTCTAAATTCACAAGATATTCTTTCGAAATATTTTTTAATGATTGTCCTTTGAATCATTCTTCTAGTACAGACAAATTATTGCTTAATATATCGTAAATATATTTTAAGTGTGTTCAATTGTTTGGTTCTATAATATATGTGTGATCTGATGCTGAAAATTCTCAATGGATATAATGAATATTTGCACTACCACCATCTCAAATTATTAAAGCTTCTTTATTATAGTCACCTATATTGCATCTTTTTTCCACATTTGATGAAATGATAAATGGAATAGCCCCATTTTCTGTTGAAAAAGATGCTGGTCTTCTCCCTTTTCATACAAAACTACAAACATCTCATAATCTGACCGAATTATATGTACTTTCTATGTTAATCTTTTTTTTTACTGAAAGCGAAATCGTTTTTTCAAACTCTGTTTTATCTCGTGAAATCATCTCCACAAAAGACTGACGAAAAATGTGGTCTTTCAGACTTTCATCTATTGGAAAGTTCGTATCTCCTGCAAAAGCTTTATAGATATACGAACTAGCTTTGGTTGGATTCTCATAGTCATTTTCATCAAAAAGCTGAGTGCACTCTTCTATCGTTTTTCCGCTTTGAATGGGATGCATTCACTCATTTCCTCTACGATTGCTAAATCCATAACCAAGAAATCTCTTTTCGATATCTTTTTCTCCGCTCTTCACTATCACAAGTTTTTGTTCGTAAGCGAGAATAAAATAGAGGAATTTTTCTTTTTCTCTAGCAATAATGTCATCAAGCGTTTTCATCTTTTTTTGATACTCATTGAAAAGCTCGTGCTGTTGCACTTTCTCATTTGGTTGTTTATCTAGCAACGTCCAATAATCAGCAATATCAAGCGAAGTCCAAACCGTAGAAAGATACTTTTGGACCGGATTTTCAATGCCATGAATGGTCAGGTCTTTATGCTGAATAAAGGCTTTAGAAATGCTGTCTTGGATTTTTTCCTGAGTTTGTTCATTTCTTTTCTGGAGAAAGAGAACTACCGTATTTGTCCCTGTTGCCATAAAGGTATTAGAACCGAGTTCTACTACAGCTTTTCGTTCAAAATATTTCAATAAAATTTCTCTGGTTTTGGTATAAATTCCTCCATTACTCAAAATGGAACTTGGTAAAATAATGGCAGCAATTCCGTCTTTTTTGAGAAGCTGTTTCGTCCTTTCAATGAAAAGTGCTTCGATTTCTTTACTATTATCTGTTAAGTGCTTATACAGGTCAAAATCATTTTGTGCATTATTGTTTCTAATATATCGTTTACAATCATCAACAGCATAAGGAGGGTTTGAGACAATAATGGAAAATTGTGGATTGTTTTTTATGTTCTTTTTCAATTTTCCTCTATAAGACTTTGATTGTTCAAAATTGTCTAATCCATCTCCCTCTATGATTTGAGCTTGTCCATCACCATAAAAATAACATCACACTTTTGCGACCTTTACTAAACGAGAATCTTTTTCTATTCCATAAATATACTCTTCTGCTCGGTTGTAGGGATCATCTTGTCGTGTTTTTACAGTCGGTTGGATGCTTTTGAGTAACGAAAAAGTTTTTAATTTATTAATAACGTGTTGATATTCCTCTAAAAGTTCTGTAATGAAGTGACCACTTCCACAAGCATAATCAATTGCAACAGGCAATTGAGCTGGATATTGATTTACTTCTTTTTCGATGATTTTTGTTAAGGGAAGTGATTTAACAATAAATTTTGTAATCGGAGGTGGAGTAAAAAATTGTCCTGCTTCTTGTTTAAGTCCAGTAGTCAACAATCTCTCAAAGAAATCACTTAAATGTTGTTGCTTTTTTGGATAGCGAATTTGGTATTGTTGTAATAACTCTACTATTTCTTTCAAAACTCTAAAATTCTCTTCAAAACTATCATCATCAATCACTTCCTTTATATCAAAGATACTACTTAATCTTACAGCTTTCTTTTGAAATTTCTTTAAGTCCTCTCCTTTTAAATCAATATCAGCAGCAGTTAATCCTTCAAGAGTTCTTCCCAAAAACCTTTCCATACCTTTTTTATGTAAATCAATAAGACGAACTTCAAACTCTACTGAATCATCTTTTCATTCTTTCCATTGAAATCCTACCTCATCGGTGTCATCTTTTGATTGTTCATCATAAAGTTTCGCTAAAAACAGATTGAAAATTTTATTAAAAGCATTAGATTTATCAGAAACTGCATATTTACGGAGAATAGAAAGGAATTGGTGGAAGATAAAACTACTGTCATCATTTGAAAGTATTTTTAAGTCACTCTTTATCAGAAATTTATTTTGAAATTCATAAGCGTTAATCCAATCTTCAAAAATACCATTATTGTTAGTAATTTTATTTCGTCTCTCATACACATCTTTTATATTCCCAGCTGTCCTATAATGCTCCTCGATTTTAATAATTTCGTTTTTATAAACGATTGTTTCTTTGTCCAAATATGAAGTATAAAGCATTAAATAATCAGCCTTTGTATCATTTTGAAAGTACGTAAAAAGCTGGCCGCCGTCTTTCTGAATATGTTTCAATTCCTTTTCAAATTCTTTTCCTCGTGTTTTACATTCTATCATCAGAAAAGCTTCTCCTTCTTTCTTTACGAGAATATCCAATCTCCCAGAATGCCCGTGTCCAGAAGGATAAATCTTCTCAAGAATAATATCTTCGGGATGATATCATTTTTCTAAAAGCCTATCTATGCATTCTAACACTACTTCATTTTCTTTTTGAGAAAAATTTTGGGTTGTTCAGCTTTCTGATCTGATTTTTGAACCGTAATTGATTTGTTGTTTATCAAAATCTATAGTTATGGAATAACTCCCATAAGTTTTTATCCAAAGATTTGAAGTGTTTTCTTTTGGCTTAAAGCCTAATATTTGCAGCCGTTGTTTCATTTATTACTCACATATAAATAATACTATTTCTTTTTTGATATGGTTTTCAATGGTATTTTCAAGAGGAATGTCAAAAAACATCCTATCTTTTTTCCTAACTCATACCTTATCTCCGCTTGCATCTTTCCGTCAAATCCCTACACTACAAACATTCAGCTTTATCTTCTCTATTTTCTCGTTCAATGCTCTCTTTCCCAAAAAAATATACAACAAAAGATATCCAACATCTTCAGATGCAATATCATCTGACTCATCCTACTGCTTCATCAGCACTTTCACTTTTCTCTCTCCCTGCGAGCCAATCTTTACACCTTGGACATCTCTATGGACTCTATCTGCAGGACTTTATCAGACAGACTAGCACCTCCTCTCATCAACTGCCTCGCACAGGAGCGGTTTTTGAACCAAAGGGAATGCTTAGTATGCATCAAGCACAACAATTTTTTGAGAAAAAACATCAGACCTTCCTCCAAATAGGAACAATAAAACTGACTACCTATCTCAAAGCCCAACAAGGGAAAAAAACCAAAGCCAATCAAAAAATGTTGGCAACTTATGCAGGGATGCCTTTGGAAATGTTTACGTATGATGCAGCTTTCTCCCATTTTATATGAGAAAAGTTTTCTCAACTCCGAACAGCAGGAAAATTCACAACGAGGAAAAATATTAGTTATCGGTCTATTGATTTACAATCTAGTATTGCAGACCAAGACATTCTACGAAAAAAAGAAATAGAAAAAATCTATACGATAAAATATTTTATTGAAACAAAAAGTGATATCTTACCAACGTGGTCAGAAATTCCTGACCTCATTTTTGGAGATGTTGCTCTACTAGTACACCCTAACGACAAAAGATATAAAAAACTGATTGGGAAAAAAGCTATCATTCCTATCGTCAACAGAATGATTCCTATCATCGGTGATAAAAACGTCGATATCTCCAAAGGAAATGGAATCAAAAGAGTCAATCCTTGTGCAGATTTTGAAAGTATTGCGTTGGCGGAGAAATATCATTTACCCCTAGACCACTATATCTTTGATACGACAGGGAATTATACTGAATATGCTGGTCCTTATCAGGGGAAACCAAGAAAAGAATTTTACGATAATGTCGTGCAATTTCTGGAAGATATTTCTAACCTCTGACAAATTTACACCAAAGAAACACTTATTCCCTATTATCGCCACTCCCAAGAAAGACTCTATCCTTTCCTAGTAGAGGAAATTGTAGGAGATATAAGCAAAGAAAAGACAATACTACGGAAACACATAGAGGAGAAAAAAATTCTGGTTCCCCAACCTACAGAATTGTGAAAACTCTTAGATCAATGTTCTGGCGTCATCAATAGACAAATCCCACGAGGAGTACCAATTCCTCTCATAAAAACAAAAAAAGGAAATATTCCTTTTGACTTGTCTCTCCTAGAAAATGGAAGCTATAACGAAGAACTGCAAAGATATTTTGATTTTAGTTTGCTTTGGTTTGCTCTTCACCAATATCTTAAACTTACCTTTGATAGCACACAGATGTTGAGGATTTTTCTACAGCAAAAATGACCGTTGATTGATGCATTAACGTTGATAGGGACCTCCCACAAAAAAGCTGACCAAGGAATCAAAAAACTGCTTACTCTGTTAGAAACTCTAGTAGATGAAGAGAAAGTGCTCCTCCATTTTGAAAAATTGGTCCAAAATTCTCAGGTGTTACATACACAAGGAGAGCTATTTTTCCTCTCCTTACCCAAGGAAAAAACAGCAATACAGTTTTTCTGAGCAACTTTTGATAGTGATTTTTTAGCGTGTTGGTATCCTATTTTCTTAGCAGAACAAGGGGAAAAGCTGTCTCCTACTGCGTTTTATGAACAGGAAAGACTCCGAAGACTGGCTTATGAGCTCTTGCGACAGCAAGCCTTATGTGGGAAGCCCTTTTTCACAGAGCTCCTCCCTTTTGAAAGTTTTTTAGATACAAAAAAACAAGAAAGGTTTTCGTATCAAACTCTGCAGACCAATCAGCTTTTTACACTGTTGGATACCTATGGAATTTCTCCAATGAGGCTTTCTCTCTTGATACAAAAAAACTTTTCTCTGGAAACCATATGTCTCTACGATGGACTTCTCAAACAAATTTGGAATGGTGTCAGATATGTATGGAGTCAAACAGAAGATACTTGGACGCTGGAAAAAGCGACTGCAGAATTTGATAAAAACGCTGATGCATTAGATTCCTGGATTATAGGAGAATTTCTTCCTGTCCGAAGAAGATATACTACATTGACGACTCCTGAGGAGGTAATAAGTTTTTTCCCATATCTCCAACAATTTATCCAAAAAAAACTTTTGGCTCGGTATCTGGAAGTGAAGAAGGTACAACCCGAAGGAACAATGCAAGCCACAATGACAATTCTCTTTTCCGCAATTTTTCAGATACTCCATCCTTTCCTACCAGAGTATGTGGAGGCATTATTAGCAGTCTCTGGATATCAGTGGGAGCCGCTCATCCGTTTCCCTGCACTCAAAAAAACTGCTCTGGATATTGAAATAATGTTTGACCTCTTTGAAATGATTTATACTTTCAAATTACGTCTACATATCAAAAAACATCAAAAGATTGCACTATTTCTAAAAGCAGACCCAAATTTTTTAGCACTCTTCAACCCACGAAAACCTGTCATCCAGATTCTCTTCAACGTCGAACAAATTAGCAGCATCAGACTACACGAAACCAATCCTATTGGCTATGAGGTGGGAGAACTACAGTCTATGATTGTAGGGATTAAAGTTCAATCCCCAGCAGCATCTCCTAAAAAACCTACGCTTGATGACCTCCAACAGGACTACCAAAAGCAATTGGAATACTTTGAGATTTTAAGAAACGAAATCATCAATCTTTCCCCTCTAGGAGCGAGTCCACTTTTGGAAAACAAAAAGGAAGAGAGAGAGATAATAAAGCTTCGCATTGAAAAACTAGAGTTAGCTATCCAAAAGCTCAAAATGAAATAAGCTCTTGTACGCTCTCCATTACAGAAAAAAGCCTTCCCTCACAGGAAGACTTTTTACTTATGTTAGAGTTTTTGTTGGCTCCTAAGCATTGAGTAATGTATTGATGGCACTTTCAAACTCTGAGGCAGGATAAGCTCCTTCAATCAATTTGTATGCTCCATTCGCATTATTGATAATAACACTGGTTGGAGTACCGGTAATCCCAAAGCTTTGTCCTTCTGCCATTTGCGTATCTACCAGTTCTTTGAACGTACCATTACTTACACAAGACCTAATACTCTCAGCATTTCCTCCTAGCTCCGTAGCGATAGTATAGAGGTTTTCTTTTCCAGCGTTATTTGCATATACTGCATCAACGAATTCATAGTACTTATCAGGATTTTCACTTCCGAAACATTCAATAATCTGAGCCTCTTCTACAGATCCAAGTACCGGCATATTTTTATAGATAAGATTTACATTTGGATAAGAGTCCATAATGGTCTGTACTGTCTTTTCCTGACCAATTTGTCTTTTACAGTAACCACAATTTACGTCAGCAAACTCGAGAATAGTAATGGCAGCGTTTTCATCTCCTTTAACTCTTCCGTTAGCTTTTAAGCTAGCAATATTTGTCTGCTCTAATACTTCTGGTGCTGTAGGAATAGTAGGTTCTGCTGTTTCTGCAGGCTGATTTCCCACTTGAGATGCAAATGAAGAAATCTGCTGAGCCTGAGTCTCTTTCACATAGTTTACAAATCCCGTAGATTGATAAAATTCGTTCATCGCTGTAAAGTTTTCTTTTCCTCCTCCTCTAATTACTTCTAAGTGGTAATTTTGATAAGCGTAATAAAAGGCAAATGCAGAGAGAATAATGTTTACTACTAATAAGATAGCCATCCCAATTTTTCCTCCACAGTGTCCTGCACAAGTATGCGTTGATTCTTTTGTCATCATCGAAAACAAAAATAATAAAATAAAAAGGTATATCAAATATTTGATATTATTGAATAGGTTGATTTTGCGTTACTGATTGATGGATATTGTCAATCACTCTATAAATCTCTGCGGTCATTAAACTCTGATATTCAGGGGTAGCATAAACATTTTTTCGACTTTCGTAGTTTTCTTCTCCTCCACTATTAAGGATTTGGAAGTGTTGTTGACTTTTGATAGCAGAAAGTGCTATACACAAAAGAACAAAATTTGCAATCGTCAAGAGAATAAAAAAAACTTTAAAAACAGCTTTCCATCCTTTTTTTTCGTGTCCATTACAGCACCCAGCCATAGGAGCTGCAACAGCAGAAGCAGTGGAAAGAGACTTGGTTTCTACAACAACTCTCGGTTTCGTCGTCTTGGTCACTACGAGAGATTTTACTGCTTTAGTAGCAGGTTTTGTTGTTTTTTTCGCAGGAGCTAAGGGTTTAGCAGAGGTTGTTTTTTTTGTTATTGCCATATCCGTTGGTAAAGAAATAAAATACATTTTTCTTTTAATAGGAATTTCGGTAAATAAAACAAGAGTTAATTGTCCAAAAGCCCCAAAAACTTTTGCCGTAAACAAATTTGTAATAATTTTTTCTTGACTTTAAAAGATTATTAAACAATCTATACTCCTTCGTTTACGGTAGGAATACGGAATTGAATTCTGGATTTTATTGTAGGAATAGTTGCATACCACAGCGGAGCTACAGAGATTTTTATACTTCCTACTTCGGGATAAGTAGAGAGAATAGAAGCTCTCGCTTCTTCAATTCATTTTCCCGAAATCGTATCTTTGATTTGTGGTAAAATTTTATTACTATCTTGCGAAAAATCATATCCTTGGATAACGGTAATTTGGGTAGGAATAATAAACGTTTGTCCATCTTTTCTAAGTTCTCCTTGTTCAAAAGAAGAGGTATCTTTGATAAATCCAATACTATTTTGGTCAATACTGAGTACTTGGATTTTTTCTGAAGGACGTTCTTTGATATAGGTACGAAACGCTCTGATAAGGTCTTTTCGATAGACATAGTGATAGAAATAACTTACATAGGCAGTCCCCTTGATAGTAGGAGTCTCTGCACCTCCACTTTGGTCAACCGTAATGGAATTGAATTGGGTACGCGTGATACTTTCAAACGGCAGAAGAACTCCATCTCCTATAGCGAAATTTTGTCCCACAACATTCATTTTTTGTTTATAGATTTGCTCCATCAGCTTTCCAGTCAACGTGGCAACATCTTTGTCTGTTACAGACCCAAACGACTGCGTCAATCCTCCTTGGAACCATTCCATACTTTCTGCTCGAATTTCTTTGAGATAATAGGATTCATTCAGATTTTTTATCCACATTTGCGTCTTCATAGGAATATTTCCTCTGACTCCAATAATTTGGTCTTTTTCATCTCTTTCATCAGCTTGTACGGAGATTACCGTCTCGGAAGGATAGTCAATATCTCCTGTTGCAATAATGAAATCATGCACTGCTCTAAATACGAGTCCATCAGCCGTGACAAATCTGGTCGTCGCCACGAGAGAATACGATTGAGGTTGCCTATTATAGATTTTTATCTGTCCTTTTGAAGGATTGGTAATATGGTTAATATTCGCAGTAGAAATAACTAAATCATACTTATAATCAATAGTTCCCGTATAATACGGAATCGTTAAATATCTCGAATCAGCTGTCTGCCCACTCTGTTGTGCGGGATAATAACGAAAATTATAAATAATCTGCTCCAAATCTTCTGCTGGCTGAATGGTAATAGTAGCACTTGGCAGAATGAGCGAGATAATCACCCAAAGAACGATACCAATAAATACCGCTTCAAAAAGAAAAATCAGAGCAAAAATATATTTTTTACTTTCATACGTGTGCAAGTGAAATTTCTTGATATTAAAGAGAAAGAGGTAGAGAAGATTTACAGCTTTTTCGATATTTCTTTCTTTAATCTGCTCTACGAACAATCCTACTTCACGAAAATATGCTCTGTTTTTAGAACTTTTGGTCGTAAAGGTAGCTTCGAGATGTTTTTGTTCTAAAATCTCTTTGATTTGCTTTCCTCGTCGAGGATTATCAAACAGCGAATGTTCAGGATCAATAAAAATCTCTACCTTTCTGCCATTAGGTACTTTTTCCAACGTTTTGAAAATTTTATATAAGCTATCGGTCTTGGCAAAAAAGAATTTCATACAAACACAAAAAGTCTAAATCATTTAACGATAGTAAAAATATGCCCTTCAATTGCAATGAATTTTTAGTGTTTAGTATATAATTGTTCATCTAAAAGGACCAAGGTGCCATTATCTACAAGGTAGTAGATAATTTCTTGATACAGTCCTGGGACTCTGACACATCAATGAGAAAGTGGTTTGCCAGTCACTCTTCCCTGATGCAGATAATATCCACCACTGCCTCCTACAATATGCAAAGCATAAGGCATAGGAACATTATCGTATTTTAGAGAGCGTTTATATGCAAAATGTTGGTCAATCCTGCGAAGCCCTCTCAAGGTACGTCCATTGCTTCCTCCAATAGAAATATGAGTAGCTAAAAGAAGTTGACCGTTTTTATATACTGCCAATGCGTGGGTATTTCCACCAATTGCTTTAACTACAATCACATAAGGAAGAGTATTTTCTATGAGCTGGAGACTATCTTTTCCTGTATAACGAAATCCTTCTTCTTGTAATTGTTCTTCCAAAGAAAGAGGAAAAGCAGATGCTAGACTAGGAACAATCAGTGGAAAGGTGAGGGTATCTTCCAAGAGATATTGACTGGTAGCAGTCAGATTTTCTCTTTTGAGAGGATATTTTGTTAGGATGGAGTCTACTTGGGTATACCCTAGTAATTCTCCAAGATTTCTTCTTACTCCTCTCATAACGAGGGGGTTATGGTACTCCTTTTCTATTAGCTCGTTCATAGGTCTCTGAATAATGGTCTCAGGAGTTAAGTCTGCTAAAATTTCTATAAGACTGCTGTTTAGAGAGTCTTTTTGTGGGAGAGCACGAGAAACAAATACAGAAGTTGGTAGAGAAGTTTCGGAGACTTCCTTTACTTCCTGGGAAAGGGTAAGGGTATCAACCAACGATATTGTCGTCGAATACTCTGGAGATGGGGAATTACAAGCCAACGTTCCTGCCAAGGGCAGACAGGTAATCAGCGTTTTGAGATGCATATTCTACTTACCAACTAAATATCAGAGAGTATACGTATATATATATCAAAAGTCAAGCCTAAAATATTACAAAGAAAGTATCTCTGATACAACACCAGAAAAAGTCTGTGCATCTAAGGGCTGATGTACTCCATCGGTCGTCGTGCTCATCGTGAGAGTATCAAACAAAATCCTTGTTCCACGAGGGAAATGTACTATTTTAAGCCCAGCCAGTGTTGCAATATAAGTCGGCACCGTCTTGCGTTTCAAGGTATAATCATAAATATAATCAAATCCCGCCTCTGTAGCTTTTTTCCCTCGTCCTTGGTCAAAAATAAAATTTCCCAGAGAATAGAAAATATATTTCCCCTGATAACGCTCAATCTCTCCCGGCACATGAGAATGTCCTCCTAAAATCACATCTGCCCCGGCGTCAATCAATTCGTGAGCAAGTGTTTTTTGTCGTTGATTAGGGTGAAGTCTGTATTCTGCTCCTCGATGGAGCGAGAGCACCTTGACATCACAGTCCAGCTTTTTCATCTCTTCCAAATCAGCCAAAACAAGTTTTTTCTCCAAAGGATTCCAAGAAATCCTTCCTCATCAAACTCTGATATTCTCTTTTCCTTCGTAAGAATAAGCTTGAAAGCAGACCAACAGACCAGTACAAATTCCATTTTTGCACGTTTCATTGAAGAGATATTGACCTATTCTACGAGCTTCTTCAGGAGTCGTTCCTGCACCGATATGTCCAATATCTCCTCCAAAATGCAATACCTCTTGAGTTTCCACCATCCCTTCATAGCCGACATTCACCATATGATTATTTGCTAGAGAAACAAGCAGTGGAAAATCTCACTCTCTACCATTCACTTGATGAGGAGCAGGCTGACGAAGTTGTTTCAATACTGCAATATTAGCCGAATTTGCTCTAAACGTAAATCCTCCCATTTGAATATCATTATCCTTCGGATGAAACAAGCTTTCCAGATTGAAAAAAAGCAGACAATTTTCTACGTGGCATCCCGTAAACGCAGAAACAGGATTGTACGTTCCACTGCCGAAAATACGGTCATAACCATCCCTTTTATTATAGTAGCCAATATTGCGAGAAAGCATAATATCTCCCCCCACTACGAGGTAAGCAGAAGGAAATCCTGTATAATGGTTGGTAAAACGAAGGAAAGGAGAAGCAACTGAAGGTTCCTGTGGCTTTTTAGGTATTTCTAAAAAAAAGTCTACTACCACAATACAAATAGAGAGAACCAGCAAGAGAAGAGAAAGAGAAATCAGTTTTTGTTTCATCAGGCAGCGAAGAATTATAAAACGGTACGAAGAAAGGTAGGTAAATGCACGATTTCGTCATCTTCAGCTCTTTTATTCCAATGTTGTTTTCCGCATTTTTCACAGTGAAAAAGGATTTTGTAGTCAGAGTTTTTGAGTTCATAAGCAATAGGAACCATCTTGCCTCCACAGCTTGAAGCTCTATCTCACGGGATTTCCCCATCTACGTGTAGAGACGTAAAACAAAAAGGACAGTGATTTCTACACGTCTTCTTCGCTAGAGAGACAAGTCTCCCACAGTGGATACAAGTGAAAGTCTCGTTAATTTTTTTCATAGTAAGCAAGATTCCAGAAGATTGCGAAAGATTTCAGAAGATTTCAAAAAACATAGCAACACTCCTCTTTAACAATCTCCAGACTAATCTTCAGCAATCTCCAGACTAATCTTCAGGCTAATTTTCTGTAATCTTCAGATTAAAACCAAAGAGCCGTAAACAGACACGCCCTTCCTCCTAGTCATAAAGTGGGTAGCTCGACCTCGTCATACAACGAGATATACCGGCTCCCGTGAGGTCGGTAGGAATTTTGGTAATAGTGCCTCTTCGCGAACTCTTTAGTCTATGGAATACTCTAGGGAATTGTCGAAAAATTGCAAGCAGTTTTATTGTAAGTGTTCACTGATATGAAAAAGGTTGAAAATAAGCTGAAAACCCGTACAAAGAAATATGAAAGAATTCATTTAGTAAAAAAAATGTATATTAATGTCTCAAAAACGTACTTATGAACAACTTGTGGAACAAGTTGGACAACTAAGAACAGAGAATTATAAT
>JAITQZ010000129.1 GCA_031288635.1 Candidatus Peribacteria bacterium
AAAAGCGAAAGCCAAACCGCTGAAACCTCTTTTGATAAAGCCGACAGTAAAGAGTTGCTCATTCAAAGTCCATCCGTAAGAAAGTTTCTACGCAAAATGGTAGAAGATACCCCACCAGACGAAGAATGGAAAAACAGACGGTCATCCAGAGATAAGACTGCAGCTTTACACACATACGTAGAACAAGAACTCTGAATTCATTACGAAGATATTGCATCTTGCTTTACTAACGGAGAACTTACTGACCCCGAAAAACTAAGTATTATGCTCCACTCGGAAGGAAAAGAGCATACAACAGAGACAGGAAGAGAAAGGTCAGAAGAGGAAATTCAACAAATCATCACTAAAATCAGATATTTTTCTCCTAAATCACCATCCTCAGAAATGAGCGAAGAAAAAATGAGAACATTGAGAGGAAGTAATCGGAATATTTACACGTCTGCTCTAGGGTTAGCGATTGACCATATCAAAGAATATCTAGATATCACTATGGAGGGAAGCCATCAAAATTTTGCCCAAGACCTTTCCTTAGACAAAATGAATAGTCTCGACATAAAAAACGGACAGCTCATCATCAGAGGAACTATGAACGGGACCCCTATCAGCTTTTTCTATAATTTAGAAACAGGAGTAATTACAAGCAATGCTCTCGTCGTAGAAGATACCAACAAAGAAACCTTTTCTTTTAACAAAGACCAACAAAACCCAAAACCGTTAGTCACACTTAGCTCTTTCTCACAAATAGTACACCAAAGTAGAAACACACTACAAGCAAATCGCAACCAGTTTCAAAGACTTGAACAAGAAAAAGACCCTACACAAAAAGCACTACAATCAAAGGAAATCAGGGAACACATCCTAGCAAATACCCATACCGTACAAGCAGAGTCCTACAGAAAAGAAGACTTTGCACTAGAAATCGAAAAAAATCAGACTATGCAAACTATTATCCAACTTTTTCAATTAGACCGTTATACAGAGTATAGCAAAAAATCCTCCCCTGAGATATATCATCTCCTCCATATTTTAGATGCGAGTATCCATACTCCTCTAGATGCTCAAAAAATGAGGGCAAACTTTTCAACCCTCTCCCAGCTAATCACAAAAGCTAACACTAATCACACCATAAACAACGACCTCGTACTTGCGAAACACTTTACTGTTGAAAAAGAAGAAAATGACAGAGATAACCTCCAAAATGCCAACTACAAAGATAATGGATTGTACGCCTTCGTAAAGCATTTCACCAGCAACCTGGACCAAAATAGTACCTATTTCAGAGAAGGGCAAATTTTGGACCACAACAAGATGGCTACCTACCTTAAGGAATTGAATAATGTATTAGAAAAATCATATATATATGCAGAAGGACAAATAAACATCAATCTCTTTGATGGGAATTCCCAATTAGCATATTTCTACGGAGAATTAACAAAAGAGAGAGAGCTTAAACCTTTTGAAGACTTCCCCAATAAACCACCATATAATGAATATCGAACATAATACGCTCATTCGTTTACTTCTTAACCTAACACCCTCCAATGCAAGAAATTTTCAGTGCAAAAATCACCACCTTTTCCATCTCCAACGGCGGAGAACTTACAGTAATTCTTAACGCAGAACAAGCCGCAAAATTTGGCATTAGAGAGAGAGACAAAATTTCCCTCATCCGTAAAGGAGAAGAATACGTCGTAGACGTTGCCCTCTCTTCAGATTACGTGAAAGCAAATGAAATCTGAGTAACCCACGACTTCCTCGCAAGATACCCGATACAGGAAGGAGACAACGTGCTCGTCAGTTTCCCAAAAAATAGCCCCGTCTCTATGCAAGCAATCAGAAAAAAGATGCTCGGACAATTAATCTCAGACGAAGAAATCGATGCAATCATAGATGATATTCAAAATAATAAACTTTCTGACCTCGTCCTCGCCTACTATACTGCTACCAGCTTTTTCTACAAATCTGACCCCCACGAACTCGCCTACACTACCAAAGCTACTGCGTATACGGGAGATATGTACCGTTTTCCTGGGAAAGTAGCCGGGAAATACAGCATCGGTGGAGTACCTGGCAACGAAACCACAATGATTATCATCCCCATCTTGGCATCACTAGGAATTACTGCCCCAAAAACCTTTTCGAAAGCAATTACTTCCCCTGCTGCCACAGGAGAATGCGTAAATGTGCTGATGGACATCAGTTTCAAAAAATCTGAAATTATCAGAATTACCGATAAAAATCAAGCTTGTTTGGTTTGGAATGAAGGGCTAAACCTCGCCCCAGCAAATGATAGAATCATCAAAGTCTCCTCCCCTCTCGGAATGGAACCATATGCAAGAATGATTTCTTCCATTATGGCGAAAAACTACGCAATGGGAATCAGCCATTGTCTGATTGACATTCCTATGGGACCAACAGCCAAAGTCGCCAGTATGGAAGATGCCAAAAGAGTTGCAAAACATTTCAAAGAAATCGGAGAATACCTAGGAATGAAAATGGACGTACAAATCACCCTCGCCGACCAACCCGTAGGAAAAGGCATAGGAGCCTGTCTACAAGCGAGAGAAGCGTTAAGAATTTTGCAAAGTCATCCCGAACAGAGCGAAGATTTGGCGTGTAAAGCAATCTTTTTAGCAGCCAGACTTGTTTTACTCTGTGGACTCGCTCCCACAATGCAAAAAGCAGAAAGAATAGTCATAAAACAACTGAATAACGGCGAAGCTCGAAAAAAAATGTCTCAAATTATTGAAGCTCAAGGAGGAAAAAATCCTAAAATTAAAGCTGATGAAATCCAGCTTGGAAAGCTTTCCTACGAAATGAAAGCTCAACAGGATGGAACCATTAACAAAGTAAATATGAAATATCTGAATATGATTGTCAGAACCCTCGGAGCTCCAGCAGAATACAAAGCAGGAATTTACCTACAAAAGAAAGTAGGCGATAAGGTAAAAAAAGACGACCTTCTCTATACCCTCTATTCAGAGTCAGAAACCAAAATGGCGAGAGCAAAAGAAATGCTACAGCAGGTTGATTTCTACCAATATACTTAATGTCGAGTCAAAATTGAAGCTCAATATTGAAAACCCTCAGGAAATCCATATGCTCATTTCTATGAAACAAACCCTCAAAGGAATCAAAGTCTACAAACTCTGACACGGTGGCATTGGTATCGGTTCTCTACCTGATGGAAAGAAAATCTTGATAAAAGGCTGAGCTTTACCGTGAAGCATCGTCGATGTGAAAGTCGTAAAAAAAAGAAAAGACTTTATCGAAGCCCATATCATCGAAACAAAAAAATATAACCCCCAGATTGCTGATGGAGAGATTTTTTGCCCCCACTATTTTATCCCAAAATGAAAAAGTGCTGAGAATGCAGGAACTGCAAAAATTGGTTGCGGAGGCTGCAAATGGCAAATGATAAGCTATGAAAAGCAACTGGAGCTAAAACAACAACTCGTAGAAGAAAGTTTTAAGAAAGTACAGAAACAATGTAGGGACATACAGTCAGTACATAATACACAACATACGGACACAGCGTATAATACACAATGTAGGGACACCGCAGTACTGCGGTGTCCGAACCCCGCCACAAGCGAGGTTGCAAAAACCGTTGAAATCAAATTTTTGCCCATCATCAGTTCCCCATTAACACAAAGATATAGAAACAAAATCGAATTTAGTTTTGGTGTATACAAGCAACAATCAGAAGCCTATCGTGAACGACAAAAACAACAGATACAATATGAAAAACAACAGATACAATGTAGGGACGTGCCAATAGCACGTCCGAATACACAAGGAGAATTCACAGCAGAAAAATACACCATTAACAACCAGCGAGGATGTGGATTTCACAAACAAGGCGAATTTAGCAAAATCGTTGATGTCGATACCTGTGGATTGATTTCAGCAAAAGCAAATCAGATTTTTCAAACCATTAAAAAGCTGTGTTTTGAAAGTGGACTACCCGTATATGACCAGAAAACTCATCAAGGTTTTTTCCGCCATCTCGTGCTGCGTGAAGGAGTAAATACCAACCAACTCATGGTCAACCTCTCCGTAGCATTAGCAAATTTGAACGATGAACAGACCAAAATTCGGGAAAGCTTATTGGAACAATTCAAACAAGAAAAAAATCTGACCGAACAAATTACGACATTCGTCATTACCTACAACGAAAGCCTCGCCGACACAGTAAAAAATGAAAAGTCTGAAACGAAGGTATTTTGGGGTGAGGGATACATTTATGAAAAACTACATTTTGGATAAAATAGTCTTGACTTTAGATATATATATCCGTATCATATCCACACATAAATAAAATACGTTAAACTTTCTAAAAAAAAGAAAAAATGGAAGCAGTAGAACTTAAATTGTATGGGAAACTCCCTTGTAAAGTTTGTGGGGAACGCCCTTGTTTTACCTCTCGGTCAGAGTGTCATCAAGTTTCTTATGCATTGGTATGTAACTGTGGAAAGCGAACACCTTTCTTAAGAACTATGTCCGATGTAGCAGGAAAATGGGAGTCAGAAACCCGTATACTGACAGTAGAACAAGCAAAAGAGGTCGAGGGCAGAGAGCCCCAAGACCCAAGATTCACTTAAGCCAAAATGTAAGAGACCTTTCAGTTATTACTGATTGGTCTTTTATTACTTGCAAATAAGAAGGATTTTCTTACTTTACTATTACCTTTAATCTATCAATATTACGATGTCCATAAATCAAGAAGTTACTTTTCGTATCTCCCCTTTCTCTTTCTTCCAGACAAACACCCACGGAGCAGAAAAACTTTTTTCTACTGCATTCGCTCTGCTGGGAAATTTTGAAGGGAACATTCTGGATTTATACTGCGGAACAGGAAGTATTGGTTTATCGCTGTTGAAAATGAGAAAAGCCCAAGGAAAAGAAGCTGAACTCATCGGAATCGAAATTGTAGAGGATGCCATCATCGATGCAAACGTAAACGCCAAAATCAACGGACTGGAAAATCAGAGTTTTTTTATAGCCTCTCCTGTTGAAAAAGCCCTAGAACGCTATCCTGAACTTACCGAAAAAATTAAAAATCTGGGCGTAGTCGTGATAGACCCACCTCGTGATGGACTGCATAAAAATGCCGTAGAACGGATTGCTCATTTGAAGAGGGAATATAATTTTAAGTTGTTGTATATTTCTTGTAATCCCATAACGATGGCGAGAGACGTGGAAATGTTTCTGGAAAGAGGGTTTACATTGAAAGAAGTGCAACCAGTAGATATGTTTCCCTCAACGCACCACATAGAGTGTATCGGGGTACTGACATAACATTTATTTTCTCAACAAAGAAAAAAACAAAACATCAGCTATTGCCTACTAGAAAGCATTCCCCACAATTCCTCAGCATCACGAATATCTTGAGCAGAGAGCCCCGAAGGCATAGAAGAAACTTTTGAAGAAGTATTTATCTTTGTCGATGAAGATGAAGATGAAGATGAAGACGACAGCGTCGAAACCACAGGAGCAGGCTCAGGAGACCCCACAGGAATAGCAGACACCACAGGAGCAGCCACAGGAACTTGCTCTTCCTCAGGCTCTGCAGGGAGAGATTCCTCTACTGCAGGCATTGCTGCAATCTTTTCATATACCCCACGAGAAAAAGTTTCTATTCCCGCAGTACGCCTCTGAGGAGAAGAAAAACTTCTAGCAGCATCCAAAGATGAAGTCACCACTTCTTCATTCAACGATGGAAGCACCGTTTTTTCCTTAACAGAAGAAACTTCTACCTCAGGCTGCTGACGTTCCACATAAGGCACCACCACCTCCCCTCCGAAAAAAGCAGCTACTTGCTGAGGGAATGTTTTAACTCCATACCATAAACGAGCAGCTCCAGAAGGACTAAACAACCCATAAATAAAAAACGCCAACCCCAGTAAAACAATAATAAAAATCAGCCTTTTAACAAATTTTCTCAAAAGCAACAAAAGTACTAACACACCTACGATAATGATAATTCGAGCGACCCAAATAGGCATTCCGCTTCACTTACCAGATAAAAAAGCTTATGTTTCAGAGTATACAGATTTGATTTTCAAAATCAACGAAAAGTACCAAAAACCCAATTTCTATATTTTTCTATTGATTTTTCATATATATATCTGTATATTTATATAAAATAAAGATAGACAGTAACAAAAAAAAATAAAAGTATGATAAAAGAAATTCGGTGGATAGCTTTCGAAGGTGCCATCAAGTGCCCGAGAAAAGAGATTACGACCATTATCTCTGCCACAAATAAAGTGTTAAGAAAACAGAAAACAACCTATCGTTATCGCCTCAAAAAAAGAGTCAGAGACTACGATAAACTGAAAAAAGAAGGAGAGACTCCTCTTTCGGGCATATACGCCCTTTTTATAGGGCCACAAGCTCATAAGCTTTTCGGAAAGGTCAAGTATGACCTGAGAAAATTTCACAACACCACGCTCCAAGGAACAAAAATTTTGGTATGTTATACTCATTCAGGAGTACTAAAACTTACAAAAACATCCTTTGAACGGGCGTGGGCAGAATTCTTAAACTCAGAACAATAATTATTCGTATCAGAATGAGAAGTGTGACTGAGTTTTTTTTAATTTTGACTTGATTTTTAATTTCGCTTTCATATAAAGGAACTGCAAAATATTTTTTATCTGAATAATTAACAACACAACAAAAAATGTAAAAAAATGAAATAAAATTTTATTTCCCTACTACTCGTAGGAGGACTCCTATTTATAGGAGGGTGTCAACACGACAACAATGTATTAGTTCCTGCAGAGGAAAGTAGTCAATTAGAGAATGCTCTCTTTGATACAGAGTACTTATCAGGAGTAACGGTCTCGGGTATCTCTAATCAAGCATTAGTAGATATTCATATGGCATTAGCAAATCTTCATCAAAAGAGGAATATGCTCTTTGAAGATTGGGCTAATAGGTCAAAGTATGATTTGCCTGCTGAGATGTTTTCTAATGAATATCTTCAAAAGGAAATACAGCTAGGATTATACGAATATATTCTCTTCAGTAGTCCCCAAGAATCGGAATATGAAGAATCTGGTCCCAAAACGAAAACTCTTCGTATCGTGCCGGAGGAAATCCTCTTTTCTGATGACGGAAATGTGATTGTTCCTCTGTGGACTACAACGAGAAAAGCCCCAGAGAGCACTGGCTGGGAGCCGATTAAACTCAGTTTTTATACCTTTGACCCTGACCTGCGTATCTGCAATTATCAGGGGGGAACGATTTTCGGTCATCTAGCATTTGATGATATTACTCCCAAGTTGTATCATACCTATAGCAAAGAAGATTGGGACCATTCTTGGTATAATGTTGAGTATCTTGAAAAACGTGCGAAAGAAGAACCTTCTGTGCTGATCCAAAAGGGACGTATAGAATGTGTGCAAAGCAATAGGACAAGAGAAGAGTGTAAAAACTATCTAAAACCTATCCGGGAAAGTCTAGAAAAACCTCTGCTCAAGTCTGCATCTCCATTCTCAGCATTCTATCACGCTTATACTGGTCTTTATATGGATTTATATAGCACCAGCTATAATTCTGCCTACGTATCGTTTACGGCGGACTGTGCAAATTTTGTTTCGCAGTGTATGAAATTCGGAGGATTTCAGAATGATGGAAGCAATTCATCTTCTGACCAATGTTGGTTTTATAACGACCAAGGAACTTCCAGTACCAGTGATGATGTCTGTAGTCTCACGTGGAGTACTGCCAATAGTTTGCAAAGGTATATTGCAAATAATGGATATGGTACAGCCGTAAGTGCGGCAGGTTTATACAATGGCTCAGAAGTTTCTAGAGGTGATGTATTCTTCTTTAAACATCCACCTACCAGTTCTGTCTATACTCACTCAATGATGGTATACTCTCCCGGTAATACAGAACACGTAACTACCTATTGTGCCCATTCAAATAATAGGTACAATTATGGGATGGATAATTTCGAGGGAGGGCTGTCTTATTGGACAGACAGAGCAGTAAAAGGGTATCATATCACAAGTTTCAATTGAAACAAACAGTTAGGATAAAAATATTTTGCAGGACTCACGGTTTCGTGGGTCTTTTTTTCTTGGACTTGAAAACTCTTCTCCTTTCTATATCCTGAATACATACAACTTTTACCCTTTCCCTTCCTTTCCGATGAAAAGAATTCTCACCTGACTGAAACCCACCGGCGAACAGCTCCATCTCTGAAACCTGCTCGGAGCAATCCAACCCTTCATCAACTTTGTCAACCAAGAAAAAGAGGCTGAATTTTTTCTCTTTTTGGCTAATATGCATGGACTGACTCAAATTCACGACTCCGAAACGCTGAGACAACGAAGTATCACCATTCTCAAGCTCTACAAAGCTCTTGGAATTGACACCGAAAAAGTATACATTTACAATCCTGCAGATATCCCCGGACACGCACAACTTAACCGAGTAATAAGTTGTATCACCATTATGGGAACCATGGAAAGAATGCACAGCTACAAAGACGCCCTCGCCCACGGAAAAACAGGAGAAATCGGAGTAGGAACATTTTGTTATCCCATCCTAATGGCAGCAGATATTCTCCTCTATGACGCAGACCTTGTCCCTGTAGGAAAAGACCAAAAGCAACACGTAGAATACGCTCGCGATATCGCCGCAAAATTCAATCGTATGTTCGGAGAAACCTTTACCCTACCAGAACCTTTCATTCCTGCAGAAGTCGCAACCATCATCGGACTAGACGGACGCAAAATGTCTAAATCGTACAATAACTATATCGGACTCCTTGATGACGAAAAAACACTTTTGAAAAAAGTAAAACAGATTTCAACCGATATGAAAACCGTAGAAGAACCAAAAAATCCTGACGAATGCAACGTCTACAATATCGGAAAATTTTTTCTCACGCCAGCAGAAGACACCACACGAAGAGAAAAATATTTAGCAGGAGGATATTCATATAAAGAAGCAAAAGAATACGCTTTTGAAAAAATCCGAGCATACTTGAAGCCCGTTCAAGAAAACTTCAAAGCAATCTCTGATGAAGAAATTCTCAACATATTACAAGCGAATAAAACCAAAGTAAGCACCATCGCAGAAAAGAAGATTAAAGACGTCTACCAAAAAATCTGATTTAGCCTATAAACACATTCCCTACCAAACTACCGGAAATCCACCTTTACTTCAATAGTTTCATCTGCAGGAATAAACGTACCTGCCACTTCTCCTCGTATATACTGAATAGTAAACATTTTATTTCGTTCTTTTATCAGAATTCCTCCATTATGTATATAGTGATTTTTTAGTACAGTAAAATGCTCATTGGTTGCTGATTGGAACGTAAGAACCAGCCTATCCGTAAAGCCCTTCTTTGGTGTAGCTCCATACAATGCTCAAAGCGTTCCTACTCCTTTCTTCATAAATATAGGAACCAGAGAAATCTTATCAAAATCTTCAATATCCTCATCTTGGATATCATACAGTCCATCACCGCCTTCTAGAACAGATAAACTACCACTCTCTACCAAAACGGACACTTCTTGTGTGGGAGCAGTTCTACACCCAGAAAGAGTCAAACAAAAAAAACAAATAATAATAAAGTGATATATATATCTTTTCATAACCAACCTGTATATAAAATAAGTTATTTCCTGTATAGTAAATGTATATGAAAAATCAAGTAAAAATACCTTAAAAAAATAATTTCCTTGTATTTTTCTGAAAAAAATATAGCATCAATCTATGTCATTCTTTTTTATCCCCTATCCTCATACTCTAGAATGCTCCTTATGGTCAACCTTATCGCCTTGCTCTTTACAGGAGCAAATTACTATACGCTTACGAGACGAATTACCTTCTTTGGAGGAACAATACAACCAAAAGTACTCCTACTCATCAGCTTACTCATTACCTTGACAGCTATCATTCTACAATTGTCCAGCTTTGGTGCAAGTAAATTCTTCACCATCATCGGCATTCTCGGTTCACGACTCTTTATGCTCATTCCACTCATTGCAATCTTAACGTGAATTCTCCATCTCATCAGTTTTCTCCTTACGATGGTCTGTTCCTATCAAGTGAAACCACCCACAGTACGGATGGGAATTTCAGCACTCACCTTTTTTCTCATCATCTTTGCCTACGGATTCCGAGCCGCATTAACCACGAAAATTACTACCGTTGAAATCCCCACCAATAAAATCACCAAAGACCTCAATATTATGCTCGTCGCCGATTTGCATATAGATGACATTCTTTCCACCATCCATCTAAAAGAATTGAAAAAACAGATTGAACTCCAACAGCCCGACCTCGTACTCATCGCAGGAGACTTCTTTAATAGAGCAAACGCCAGACAAGCACAATATTATGAAGTGCTCTCGTGAATTAACACCCCAATCTATGCCGTAGAAGGCAACCACGACACAATGGGGGCAAAAGAAGGTGAGTTAGCCCTTCGCCATATTGAAGACCTCACCAATATCAAATTCCTCTACAACGAAAGTCTCACCCTTCCCGATTTGCATATCCAACTCATCGGAATTGAAGAAGCTGGACAGCGAAAAAATAAAGGAATAGACGAAATTCTCCAAGCAAGCAATATCCAAACCAGCAACACCTTCAATATTCTAATGACTCACCAACCTCTCCATCTAGAAAAAACTCGCAACTTGCCCATTGACCTAGAAGTCGCAGGGCATACTCACAAAATGCAACTTCGAGGACTGCATTTTCTCTCTCATTTAATTAACGACTACACTTACGGACTATATACACGACAAGACAGAAAAGCATTCGTTACCCAAGGCATCTGAACTCGATGACTACCCATCAGACTCGGAACGAGAAGTGAAATCGTAATGCTCCATTTAACTCCAACAAACACATAACTATGGGAGGCTGCATTTTTTTATCACTTACCAAAAAATACGGAAAACTTACCAGCTTCCTCGGAGAAGCATTGGTAGTTTTCGGTATCTTACGAGGAGAACTCATATATATATTGCGAAGATTTGGCATTATTTTCTCTCGTCAACGAATCTACCTCGTCATCGGCTCCATCATCCTCGCAGGAATCGGCACGATAATGAATTTCTGCTATCTCGCGAAAAACAGAATCCTCCACTCCATCGGAGGAATATTTCTCTGGATTTTTTGCATCTTGACAGTAGCTACGCTCATCCTCATCGTAGAACAGTTTTTACATCCAAATATCAAACTCCCGGGAACCGTAGTCATCGTGCTCATCATTCTCATCACTATAGGAGGGTTCATAAAAGATAAAAAGCTGATTACCACTCATCTTATCCTCAAAAGCCCCAAATTGAAAACAGACTACACCATTGTATTTGTCAGTGATTTGCACGTAGATTTACTCCATAGCCAACGATATGTACGTAAGCTCATAAACAAAATCTTGCTAGAAAGCCCTGACCTCGTACTCATCGGAGGGGACCTCATCAACATCCCCCACGAAAGATACATCAACTATTTCGCTGAATTCCAGAAAATCAAAGTCCCTATCTACGCCGTCATCGGAAACCACGACATCTACTTTGGTCCGGATACCAACATTATCGAAAAAATCTTTCAAAAAGGAAATATTCACCCTCTCAGAAACAGCTCCACCCAACGAAAAGACTTGCAACTCGTCGGCATTGATGATAAAGAACTCCGAGGCAAAAAAAAGCTGAGCACCATCATCGAACAGTGCAATATCCCAGACAACGGGAAATATACCATTTTCCTCACCCATAGACCTATCCGTCTCTCAAAACTCGCTGCTACTCCTATTGACCTAGAACTCGCCGGACACACTCACAAAGGACAAGTTCGAGGGCTGCATTTTCTCTCGCGTATCGTAAATGATTACACCTATGGAAAATATTCTCGAAAGGATAAGATTGCTTTTGTCTCCCAAGGAACAGGAACAAGAACCCCGTTTAGGATTGGAACCGAAGGGGAAATCGTGGTCTTGCATTTAGAGGGAAAATAAGTATACATAACCATCAAGCCCGGATGATGGAATTGGTAGACATGCACGCTTCAGGTGCGTGTGCCGCAAGGTATGGGGGTTCGAGTCCCCCTCCGGGTATTTTTTTTAGTTTTGGACAATCTTCAAAATATCTGCGAAAATCTCTGCTTCACTCCTCATCCCATCTACACGCACTAGTACCCCTTGCTCATCCAGTCGCTCTAAAGCCGGCACCGTATCACGATAAAATGCTTCAATCCTATTCTTAATCGCCTGCTGGTCAGCATCATCCAAACGATGAGAAGTCTGATTTCTTTTAGCGATTCTCTTCCACACTTCTTCTTCAGTGATTTCAATATTCACCACAACAAAGCTCCTCTCTTTATCCCGCATTTGCTGCACAATAGGGAGTGTCTGCCCCATCATCCTCAACACCCCATCTCCTAAAATAACTTCATTTTCCTGGATAGTCACCATAAAAACTCCCCGGAGAGATGAAATAATTTCTGGCTTAATAAGCAAACCACGCTGCGTATAAGAGACCAAATAATTTCCAATCGCATTATCACTCATTTGCAACGTCCTGAGGACATCCCCCATTTCACAATATTTCATCGTTTCGCCAAAACGCTCCAAGAGGAGCTTTGCCTGCGTACCTTTCCCGCTTCCTTGGATACCAGAGAGAATAATATCTTTCATCACAGTTCATAAAGAAATAAAAATCTGACCTTAGACTACAGAAAAATTTACAAAACACAAGCAAAAATACAAAAAAAGCCCGTAAGTAATTAACCACGGGCTTTTAAAGAGGAATTTTTTAATAACAATACACTAGTTTCTTTGAGCTGCCATCCCAATATGCCCGCTTACCCTTGTCCGCTAGAAGGACACCATCTACGGATAATATCTAAACATTGATTTTATATTTCACTCTTTTTGTAAGGAGCCATCATATATTACGTAAGTTTTCGCTATTCTTTTATCATAACTATTTACTAATTTTTTATGAATCCTATTCCTTGTCGTCCCAGAATAAAAGGAATCATCAAGAAAGATAAGAGTATCAGTTTCCATAGAGATATCATCGTTATCCCTCTTATAAAGGGTTACATCAATTTCTGTACCTTTCCTAATACTTCCATTTGTTATATAGATTCTATTACTAAATATATCCAATAAACGTTGCTGATAATTATCGAATAATACCTTACCAAAATTTCCGCTTAAAACTACGTTATAAGGCTAAGAATATTCCAAAGTCACAAATAAATCCCTCGATACAAAATCTAAAAATGACTCTAAAATATCAAAATCACTTCTAATCATCATATCCAGAGCGTCAAAAAACTTTCCACCTCCTTGGTGTTTTTGTAAGATGTCCTTTATTTTATTATTTAATGTATTCATCGTAATGAATTAATATAAGGAAACTCTGAATAACCAAAAATTAGACATAAAAAAATATCCCTCTTAGAAAATAAGGAATTTTTATACATTGAGAGGCGTGTGTATACGTTATTTTTCTCTACTTAAACTTACT
>JAITQZ010000131.1 GCA_031288635.1 Candidatus Peribacteria bacterium
AGTAAGTTTAAGTAGAGAAAAATAACGTATACACACGCCTCTCAATGTATAAAAATTCCTTATTTTCTAAGAGGGATATTTTTTTATGTCTAATTTTTGGTTATTCAGAGTTTCCTTAAATGAAATCGAGTATGTGAAAGCACTCAAAATCCACTGATCTCACAAAACCGATGTTCAAGTGCAAATCAAAGTTATCATCAAATTAAAAGAAGAGGTAGATATACAAAATCTCTCTGTAAAACTGGTATCCAACACCAAGGGATTTAATCAGATTGATAAAAGATGGTTAAAAAATTATCGTATACTTCGAGGAATGCCGGATAATGTTTTTGAACTCTTGCAATATTTTTGTGGAGAAAAGAAACCTTACAAAAAAGAAACAAGAGACCCCAGACGTATGTTTTTAGATGAAATGACACTTGAGGAGCAACAAACTCTGCTCAACTTTCTCAAAGAAAAGAAAATGCTGATTGTGAATGATATTATCAGAGGGAGAGGAGCATTTTGTGCTGAACGAATGCTTGTCGTAAAGAAAACTTCCTACTACGAGCGAGTGTTGAAATCCATTAACGAAGTGATGAACTTTTACGGGAATGGAGATATTATCATTTCTCCACAAGGAAGTTTAAAGATTGGAAAAATTACCGTACAGAGAAAAGGCTGAGATTGAGGAAGAGATACTGCGAAAATGCTCCAATTCAAGATTGATCCTACGGAATTATTTCCTAGGTAATAACATTACCTCCCCTTAAACACCACCCCAAACGTCGCAAAAATCACATACAAATCCATCGCTAGCGACCAATTTTGAATATAATACAAATCTAACCTCGCTTCCTCCTCAAACGGTAAATGGTCCCTTCCAAATACCTGTGCATACCCCGTAATCCCCGGCTTAATACTCAAAACCCTCTTCATCCACGGTTCATACTTTTTTACTTCATGCGGCAAATGAGGACGAGGACCTACTAACGACATATCTCCAATCAATACCTGAAAAAGCTGAGGTAATTCATCCAGAGAAGTCTTACGTAAAAATTTCCCAAGTTTCGTAACTCTCGGGTCATCTTTGATTTTTGGTAAAATCCCTCTCCTATTATTCGCGTCGCTCTCAATCAGCTTTTTATATAATTCTTCTGCTTCCTTTCCCCCATATCACACACTGAGATGCGTATACATTGTGCGAAACTTGTAAAAGGTAAACACTTTCCCACCTTTTCCAACTCTTTTCGACTTGTAAATCACAGGACCAGGACTATCTATACGAATCAACAACGCAATAATCACCATAAAAGGCAGACCAATAATAATTCCAATGATTGAGCCCACCAAATCAAATATCCTCTTGGACACTAGAGACCATCCATCCAATTTAGAATGCTTATACTCCATAGCAATAAGAGTATCAATTTTTTCCGGTTTGTACACTACATCCTCTAAAAAATAACCTTCACTAATATGGAAAAATTTCGTTTCATAAAATCTGATTTTTTCAAACATCAATTGAAGTGCCTCTTTTTCAAAATTTCCCAACGCCACAGTAATCGAATACTGTTGCAAATCGATACTCTCAATATCCTTCCACTCAATAAACTCCGTTGGAAAGCTAAAATTTTGTTTGACCGCATCAATAATTTCGCCACTATCAAGGGTATTATTCGAGACAATCAAGATTTTTTTTCCAGCTTTTTTTTGAAGTTTAAAATCAATAACATACCACAGTTGATCAAAAAGAAACAAAACGACATACGTTAAGAGGGCAGTAGTAATAATTACAAACCTCGAAATCCCCCACATAAAGAGAATCCCTTGCCCAAAATAAGAGAGAAACGTGATACAAATCACCCAATACACCCAAACTTTTGAAAGCGTTTTAGGATAGGTATCAGCAGTTCCATTAAGCTCATATAAGTTCTTAATCAATCCCCCTACAACAAAAATTCCCGCAGATACCAGAGCGAAAACCTGAAGTTCTCTCACATTTATCTGCGGAATATTCAGGGGCAAAAGATAGCCCCACATCCTGAATTTATACGTTAATCGAAACACTCCCAAAATCAGCCCGAGATGAATCAGAGGTCTCACCAAACGAAAGATCTTGATGCGTTGTCGTATACTTGTATTACTCGTCATCATCACCAGCTAAACGATATCCAAACCCTTTTACAGTAAAGATAAACTTTTTCCCTAATTTTCTACGTATCATAGAGATATAAACATCCAACTTGTTATCAGATTCCCAAATAGCATCATCTCCTCGTAATTCAGTAATAATTTCTGTCCTAGAAAGAGTCCTTCCTGTATTTCTAATCAATAACTCTAAAATCTGAATCTCTTTCAGAGTCAAATGAACTACTTTTCCAGCTTTCCTAATTTCTTTTTTATCCAAATTAACCGTAATTTCTCCCAACTGAACCTGATGAGAAACGAGTCCTCTACGCAGCAATGCCTTTGCACGAGCGAAGAGCTCAGAAAAATCAAAAGGTTTCACTAAATAATCATCCGCTCCGAGATCAAACAGCTCCAATTTGTCTTCTAGCTGTGCTTTCGCAGTAATAATCATAATAGGGACATTCTTTGTCGCTCTTACAATTTGCACAAAAGATTTTCCATCAATCCCCGGTAGCATCAAATCAAGCAGAATCAAATCAAAATCTTGAAGTTTCGCCATCGTTAATCATTTTTCTCCATCATAAGAAGTAATAACATCTCGTCCTTCGAGTTCTAAATAACTCTTAATGTTGTGGGCAGTTTCCTGAGAATTTTCCACTAATAGAATTTTTGGCATGGTACTATAATAAAAGAATAAAAATTCTGAATACTAGGTATATACAGATATACCCTAATGTTAAATGAATCAAATGTGAATCAAAAGCAAATGTATACCTGAGCTAATTTCATGTTGAATTCTTGGTGCATTTATGTATACACATCAACGTACCCATCTGGAAGTACCTAAATACAGGGATTTAGCTCAGTGGTAGAGCGGGAGTCTCCAAAGCTCCGCGTCGGGGGTCCAATTCCCTCAATCCCTGATTTTTTGTTTTCTACTTCCTTCCTAAATTAGCTCTTGAATTTCCACTGCTATTTCCTTATAATAATGCCAAGCCAAACAAAGTGCAACCCCACAATCTTGCGGGGAGGAAAGTCCTGACATTATACCTAAGGAGGTAGCTCACGGCTACTGGACGCAACTCAGCCAAATGAACGTGCCACAGAAACGGAAACTCGTTCGTCACTCGTGACGAACTAAAGATGCAACGTGAAGATGGCTTTCGCTTCGGTGAAGGTCTACTTCTCCTCAGTTGGATAGATAATCCTTCGAGTGGTAAACCACTTCCTAATGCAAGCTTATCTCGCTGTTCAGCGGGGCAGTGCAAGACTAGAACTTTACGTTCTGCTAGACATATCGCACTTGAAACACAGAATCAGGCTTATTGTTTGGCGAGATTCTTACCGTTGCTCATCTTCAAATTCAACATGCTTAGATTTTTTAAAGAAGACTGGTGGTTTATTCCCCACCTTTTTTTTCAAGGAATCAATTCTTTTTCTGGTCAATTGAATCGTGCTATGCAATTCTTTCACTCAAAGTCACAAAAACGCTTCCAAAGAATCTGATTCCTTTTCATTTTTTTCCGAGGGTGGCTGCTTCTGCTTTTCTACATACCCCTCTCCCATAACCCTGCGGATAATTCGTCCATTGAAACTAGCTTCCAATCACATACTCTAGGACTAAATAAAATATTTAAATAATATATACATAAAATAGAAGCATTTTCAAGACGAAAAAAAAAGAAATGTAAAAATTTAAGAGAGCAGCATATTTCAAAAAAGAATATCAAAACATCTCTTGTCAAAAAATACTAAAAATTCTGCTTGCAATCCTTTCTAAAACTCATATAGTGGAAATAATCAGCTTTTAACTTCCCCTTTCCCACGGATGCCAACCACAAAATCCATCGAACTCAAAGCCCAAAATCCTAGCCTTGCTTCATCCACCGCTCAATACCTTACTTTCGTTGCAGGACTTGGAGAAGCTGATCAAACCCTTGAAATCAGGTATGAGGACGAAAATATTCGACTGACGCAAAAAATGATGGCAGCATTGTATGATGTTTCTATTCCTGCAATTAATCAACACCTTCAACAGCTGAAAACGGACTGAGAAATTGATGATTGAGTTATTAAGCAATACCTAATAGTTCAACAAGAGGGTTCTTGTGAGGTATCTCGTGTGATGATAAATACATGCCTGAGGAAGACAAAACTTTTTTCCTTATAGAATGCATTGCTTGTTTATGGAAGGTCGTTGGATTTTTCCCTGCACGATAATCAGATAAGGATTTTGAGACGTTATTGCGAAAATATTCATCATATTCCTCTTCCAACAAGAAATCTCACATCAGGGTATCTTTTTCAGTTTTATGAGCAGGAATAGTTGGAACCTTCTTCATTTTATTGGTTATTGGTAAAAATGTAGTCATTATAATCAAGATGACTACTTTCTCAAGTATTTTTTTCTTACGCCAGCACATCGCCAATCTTTTCTTCCATAAACTTCTGCAAACCTGGCAACCCTTCCAACTTCGGATACTTCTTCAAAAGCCACATCGCCCCTTCCTGCACCTTCTCCAAAAATCTCAAATCCGTCAACACATCCAGCGGAACATCACTTTCTCCTGACTGCATTGTCCCCAAAATCTCCCCCGAACCGCGATTTTGCAAATCCAATTCCGCCAATTTGAAGCCATCAGTAGTCGTTTCCATAATTTTCAATCTTGCGTAGGTATCGCCAGACTTTTTTGCTGTTTCTAAAAAGCAGTAAGACTTTATCGTAGAACGTCCAATCCTTCCACGCAACTGATGAAGCTGGGAAAGTCCGAAACGTTCCGCATTTTTGATAATCATTATCGTCGCTTCTGGCACGTCCACTCCCACTTCAATGACCGTTGTGGAAACAAGCAAACATTTTTTGCCAGTCTTGAATTCCTTCATCACGTGGTCTTTGTCTTTGGCAGTCATTCTCCCGTGGAGGAGTCAGATTTTTTCTTCTCCTAATTCGGAAAAAAAGGCTGAAATCTCCTGATATTGTGTGGTGGCGGATTTCACATCGTCCATTTTTTCACTATCTTCAATCAACGGCGTCACAACAAAGACTTTCTGCCCTTGTGCGATTTTCTGCAAAATCCACGGTTTCAGTTTGAGATATTCCTGTTCTGAAATGACTTTGGTATCAATTGGCACCCTTCCGACCGGTAATTCGTCAATCACGCTCACCTCAAATTCCCCAAAAAACGCCAATGCCATCGAACGCGGAATAGGCGTTGCCGTCATCTGCAAAATATGCGGAGTATTGAATTTCTTGAACATCGCTCTTTGTTTCACGCCAAATTTATGTTGCTCGTCAATGCACACAAATTTCAAATCTTTGAACTGTACTCCTTCCTGCAAGACTGCGTGTGTTGCGACGAGAACATCGATTTTTCCCTCTTTCAGTCAGCGTTTTAGTTCTTCTTTTCTCGCTTTACTCAAACTTCACGTCAATAATTCCACTCTCAATCCCAACGGGAGCAAGATTTTTGCCAGTGTCGCGTAATGTTGATTTGCTAGCACTTCAAGCGGTGCCAATAAGACTGACTGTCCTTGCAAAACTTTTCGCACATAGTAACTTGCAATCGTTGCCACAATCGTTTTCCCGCTTCCCACGTCTCCTTGCAGCAATCTCAGCATCGGCTTTCCACGATAAAAATCTTCCAAAATCTGAATAATCACTTTTTTCTGGGCTACGGTAAGAGCAAAAGAAAGCTGATTAAGAATTGGTTTCAGTACTTCCCAATGAGGATTTTCGGAAATTGGGGGCGTATCCAAACTTCCTTGATACGCCAATTTATTCATCAGAGAAAAAAGCTGAATTCTGAGCAATCTATCAAAAAAGAGCCTGTATAATGCCTTCTTCCTGAGTTCATCACTTTCTGGATAATGAAGATTTTTAATCGTTTCTACTACGGGAAGCAAATTGAATTGTTGCAAAAATTCTTCAGGGAGGTATTCCGTGAAATAGTGGTCTATGTTATCCAAGTTATTCCATATTTTCTGAGCGAACCAACCGGGTTTAATCCCTTGGAGTTCGGAGTAAATAGGGAAAATTCTTCAGGCTGTATGTTCGTCGCCACCCCCTTTCGTAAAGGGGGGTAGGGGGGATTTTTCATCTGAATGTTCCGTATCGCCCCCCCCTTGCCCCCCTTCAGAAGGGGGGGAGCTAGGCACAACATCGGGATGATTAAAAATAATCTTACCGAACTTCATTTGAGGTTTCCCGACAATGATGTACCAGCTTTTTTCTACTAATTTACTAGCTAAAAATGCTGAATTATAAATGCTGATGTATCCGATATTTCCGTGTTGGTCAGTGAATTTGATGTCGTAAATAGTTTTCCCACCTCTCATTCGTTGCTTTTTTTGAATGATTTGTCCTTTTGTCGCGGTAATGCCTTTCGCGTCAAAGACGAGTTCGTTCAACGGTTTAATTTGCGAACGGTCTTCATAGGTGCGAGGAAAGTAATTGAAAAAATCTCTCAGCGTTTTGATACCATTTTGTTCTAAAATGGTGATGTAGCGGGGCGTAGTTCTGAGTAAAGTTTTAAGTTCCATACCAAAAGTGTATGGTTTTTCGAGAAAAGTTCAATCCAAAAAATATATCTTGACTTTCAGAATATATATATGTATAATTCCAAAAACAAGAAAACTAATAAAAAAAATAAAATGAAAAAAACTAAATGTATGAAGTCTTTTCTCAGACCAGTACGAATCCTAAAAATCAAACTCTTCCGCACAAAACTTGGAACGGCGATAAGGATTTGGATAGGGAGACGAACAAAAAGACTTGACCAACTTATGGGGAGAACTCGATATGGTCGAAAAGTCAAAGCAAAATTTAGACTTCCCATCATTAGAGCGTTGATTAACTTTACCTTCTCGGTGATGATGTTCGTACCATTCCCGGGAACGGTGGATATTCCACTGGCTACTATCATCAGCATTGTGCTAGTGTGGGCGGCGTTAGAGATGGTTATCGAGTCTTTCATATGGTTCATTAAAAAATTAAAAAAAGAGTAATGTTGAAATTCAGCGTTGCTTTTTTTTCTTTTGATTTTTCTTTAATAATTTGTATATTTATAACAATAAATCATTCAAAAAGAAAATAAAAAACTGTCTTTTATTTTTTATACGCTCTTAGTATGGAAAGAACACAAGCACGAGAACTCTTAACCCAATACAACAAAGAGTCCTTCCACCTTAAACACGCTCTCATTGTAGAAGGAGTGATGAAATACTTTGCCGAAAAGTTAGGCTATGAAGATGAAGCGACATTTTGGGGGATTGTGGGCTTGCTTCACGATTTGGATTTTGAGCTCTATCCACACGAACATTGCACAAAAAGCCAAGAAATAATGAGAGCAGCAGGCATTGATGAGAGCATTATCCACGCTACAGCAAGCCATTGATATGGGATTACCGTTGACATCCAGCCAGAACATCAGATGGAAAAAGTGCTGTATGCAGTTGATGAACTTACGGGACTTATTGGAGCAGTAGCAATAATGAGACCATCAAAATCTGTTCAAGACCTTGAACTTTCCTCAGTAAAGAAAAAATTCAAAGATAAAAAATTCGCTGCAGGATGTTCCAGAGACGTTATTATGAAAGGTGCAGAAATACTTGGTTGGGAACTAGATTATCTCATTGAGCAAACTATTTTGGCGATGAGAACTTGTAAAGAAGAGGTAAATCAATATCCTTTACCTTAGCCTTTTATCTTTTAATAGTAGAGTACCGATGGAAAAAATCGTTATCAAAAATCGTAAAAATATGCATATATATATAAATCTTAATAAAACAACTAATGCAAAGGGATTGGTAGTTATTCAGCACGGGTTAAGTGGATATAAAGAAGAAAAACATTTGAAAAGAATTGAAGATACTTTTATCAAAGCAGGATATACAACAGTAAATTTTGATGCAACAAATTCGAGAGGAGAAAGTGATAACGATGAGACTGGGATTACTTTCACAGGGCATTATCAAGATTTGGAAGACGTTATCCAACGAGCCGTTACACAAAAACGGTACCAAGAGCCATTCACATTAGTTGGGCACAGTTTAGGAGGAATGTCAGTTATCTATTATACGGAACATTATCCTGACAAAGTCTGATTATTATTTCCCATTGCTCCAGTAGTATCAGGAACAAATTTTGTAAAATCGAGAAAACGCCGTTCCCTAAAAGATTTTCAGCAGTGGCAACAAGACGGCATGTATGTCAAATCTTCTCAATCGGGTGGAAAATCTATGAAAATTCCATTTAATTTTGTAAATGATATGTTACACTATGATTGTTATGCTTTAAGTGATAAAATAATTTGTCCAACGGTGTTTATCAATGGAGATAAAGATAATTCCGTACCAGTTGAAGATACTCAAGCATTCTATGAAGCCTTGAAATGTCCTAAAAAATTGATTATTTTGGCAAATTGCGAACACGTAATGAGAACCGAAAAAAATTTACAAGATTTGGAAAATGCGTTGTTAAATAATATAGAAATAAGTCATCGATAAATCATTTTTATTTTATATGTAATACTTTTTTACCTTTTCCCCCTTCCCATCAATGAAACTAGCCATTATCTCAGACATTCACGAAAATTTCCACAACCTTACATTATTTTTCAAAACAATAGAAAAATCTAATATCTATATCCATAAAATCCTTTTTCTTGGAGATTTCATCAATAATGGTATTGCAAAAATCTTGGCGAGTTCACCAATCCCAGTATATGCAATTTGGGGAAATAACGATGGAGATAAAGTTGCCATTACCAAAACAGCATTATCATCAGGGAGTAATCTAGAAGTCTGATTTGATACCTTTGATTGTATAGAAATTGATTGAAAAAGAATATTCCTTACTCATTATCCAATGCTTGCAAAACCAATGGCGAAGTCAGGAGACTTTGATGTTGTCTTTTGTGGACATAATCATACGTTCCATAGAGAAAAAGTAAATGAATGTTTAATTGTAAATCCAGGGGAAATCTCTGCTCATAAAAGTGGAAAAGCAACTTTCGCAATCTACGATACCAGTACCAATGAAGCAGAAATCATTGAACTTCAAGGGATAATTTCTGTCTCTACTCCAGAGGTTGAAATATCAAAAGAAAAGAATACTATCAAATTCAATCAAACTAAATCTCATCAATACTAAAACTTATCTCAAAGCATTAAAATATTTTTACTTTTTTCCCCTTTGAATTCTCTTTCAAATTCCTATAATCTTCCAAAACCTCTTTACCTCTTCTGCAATCTTCTGATGCTCCTAGACCTTCCTGAACAATTTCCCCTAGAAAAAAAAACTTACCTCACTGATTTGCGAACGAGCATCATTTTGCATATCTCTACCCAACACGACCACAAAAAACTCATTACCTTCCTGCCTAAAGCTGGAGTCATCAACATCGAAGACACCGAAAAAAAAGTCTACCTCGGCTTCGCGAATGACTTCGCCCTCACGCAAGCAAAAAAACTCTTCAATAAATCTTTCAAAGAAGCCGTTCACGACCTTTACAATCCGCAGTTTGATATTGAATACGCGATTTATCCACCGTTTTCAAACGGTTCGTCCTTGCTCATTGATTTGAAGAAAGTCTTGAACATCAAAGATACTCCGAAAAAAGAACCTGTAGAAAAAGAAATAAAATCTGAATTATCTTCTTATTTTGGAATCCTCTTTGACCCAAACTTCCGCTTCGACAATTTCGTGGCAGGTGCAAATAACCAATTCGCGTTTTCTGCAGCAAAAGCCGTCGCCGAAAATCCTGGAACCGCTTACAATCCCTTTTTCATCTACGGAAACGTAGGACTCGGGAAAACTCATTTAATGCAAGCCATTGGAAACGAAATTACTTCTAACGACCCGAAAAAAGTCGCAATCTACCTTCCAGCAACTAAACTCGTTGACGAAATCGTACAAGCCATTAGAGGCAATAAACTCAATACGCTGATGAGGAAATTTGATGACGTAGATGCTTTACTGATTGATGATATTCAGTTTCTTGCAGGTAAAGACAAGACACAAGAGATTTTCCACAATATTTTCAATGATTTCCACAGCAAGAAAAAGCAGGTCATTATGTCTTCTGACCGCCCTCCCAAGGAACTCATCGATATTGAATCCAGACTTCGTAGTAGGTTTGCCTTAGGGCTCGTTGCCGACATTCAGGCTCCGGACTTTGAAACGAGAATTGCTATCTTGGAAGCTAAACTCGAAGCGAAGCAGGAAAGCATTGATACAGAACTGCTTTCTATTATTGCTCAGCATATCAAATCTAATGTCCGTGAACTCGAAGGTGCTCTAAACATCCTACTCACCAGAAAAAAGCTGTCCGGGCAAGAAGTTTCTGAAGCAGATGTGCAAGCGTGCCTTCAAACCTTAGGTTATACGTCTTCTCTTTCCAGAACCACCGCCACAGACGCTTCTTTACACAATAAAAAATCTGACCAATCATTTGAAAATATCGTCGAAATGGTGGCGAATTACTACACCCTTTCCGTTGCCGAACTCAAATCTGACAGCAGAAAAAAAGAGATTACAACCGCCAGACAAATCCTGATGTTAATCGCGAAAAAATATTTCAAACGAACCCTCGAAAAAATCGGCGACTATTTCGGCGGGAAGAACCACGCAACCGCAATTTATGCTATTGGAAATGTCGAAAAAAAGCTGAAGACCGACGAAACTATCCAACACGATTTCCAAGTCTTCGTTGAACGAGTAGAGCAGTAGGGGAGCAGTTGCAATTCAAAAGGAAATGACTATACTTCACATGTTTTATCTCTCTACTCGTGAGATGTTCAACTTTTGAATTCTGGGAAATAACGCTAGAAATCTCCAATATATCAAAAAATTCAATTCCAGAAAAGCGATACGTCTCGCTGACAATAAGCAAAAGACAAAAAATTTCCTGTCAGAAAGGGGGATTCCTTTTGCTGAAACCTTCGCAATAATTAGAAATCGCAAAGAGCTGCACGCATTTAATTTTTCCACCTTACCCGAAGAACATTTTGTTATCAAACCCAATCACGGCAGCAAAGGGCGTGGAATCTCCATCATACGCAGAGACACCTCATTAACACATCCGAACGACACTCCCATCACTCCCCAATTTCACATCGGAGAAAAAATGCTGGATGAAGTGGCGTTAAAGACCCAATTAACCAGAATTCTTGATGGAGAGTTTTCACTGACCAATGACGATAGTATTCTGATTGAAGAAAAACTCGTTCCTGGGACAGATTTTAAGCCTTTTTGTACGTACGGACTCGCAGATATCAGAATTATTGTCTTTAATCTCGTTCCAGTAGCTGCAGAAATCAGAATTCCTACCGAGAAATCAGGAGGAAAAGCAAATCTGGGTACAGGAGGAATAGGATGTGGAATTGATATGCAAACCGGAAAGATTTTTTCGTCGTTCATCCAGAGAAAACTCTACAAACACCAATTCCCCAAGGAAAGCAAAGATTACCAAGGCAGAAAAATTCCTTTCCGAGACGATTTGCTCTTTCTTTCTAGTAAAATCCAATATTTTGTAAACCTCTGATATCTTGCCCTAGACCGAGTCATTACCCCAGATGGACCAAAACTTTTGGAAATCAACGCTAGAGCAGGATTAGAAATCCAAAACGTCTCCGACACCAGATTGAGAAACACTCTTGATAAAATCAAAGACCTCAATGTACAAGACCCTTCCCAAGGCGTAGAAATCGCAAAAACGCTCTTCGGAAAAGAAAAACAGCAAAGAGAAAGCAGAGAGAAAATTTTATACCTTTCCCAGACAGGACTTTTGAAAATCCAAGACGAGGAAGAACTAACCGTAGAAGTCCAAGTAGATTTACAGAAAACAAAAAATTATGCGTCCCCAGCACTTTGTGAACAGCTCCAGCAAAGTAAACACGCTTTGCATATCGAACTCCCAGAAAACAGTATTCTGCTACGTCAATTAACTTTCTCGTCCTCGAAGAATTTGGAACAAGCAATCATTCTGGGAAGGGGAGTGGCGGAAAACTTTCTCATTAAACCCCAGACGAAACAACAACCTACCGTTAATATCATAAAACCGGAAATGCTCATCGAAAGCGAGATTATCGCACTCCATCAGCTGGACGACCATATTGAACGTTTACATAAAAGACTCAACTTGACTACAAAACTCAAACCGCAGAATTACTTAAATGAACTCGATAATTTTATTACCCGAAAAGGGAATTATTCGCCAGTTTTTTCTTATCATTTCCCAGAAGGAAAGAAAATGCAGCAACGGAAAGACGAACTTTTCAAACTCAAAGAAACTTGCACCAACGGCAGCTTAAAAAGTCCGCTGATAAAGCTGTTTGATAAAAAACTCGATGAACTTTTCATTAGGCGAGACTTGCTTCAAGCATATAAAACACAGAATTTTACAGGAATTGAAGAGGGAAACCAGCGTTTACGAGGGGAGTTTGACGCAGACCTCGTGAAACTCAGCAAAGAAAAGAGTAATGCAATTGAGCACAGAGAACTGCTCGGCAATCCATTGCATTTTGAACAAATTAAAGAAATGATAGAGAAAAAACTGAATTCTCTCAAAATCTTTGGTATAGAAATCGTAGAGAACGCTTCCAACCTTTCGCGTATGTCGCTTACAATGGGAGAAACCACCAGAATCAATATCTCCCAAGGGGTAGAATTCAGACAGCACGAGGTAGACGCCATCATCGCACACGAAATTGAAACTCATCTCGTTCGTTATCTCAATGGGCTAAAAAGCTGACGAAATATCTTTGCTTCGTGAACGGGGTTCTACCTTGTTGACGAAGAGGGCTTGGCAATAGTAAATGCAAAGCAGTACTTACCGACTGATTTTGAAAGTCTCGGTATCTACAAAAAGTATTACCTTCTCCACGAAGCCAGAAAGTTAAATTTTAGGCAACTTTTTGATTTGGTAAGTATGGTATACCCTTATTATTCACTAGAAGGAAAATTCAAAGTCTGTATTAGAATCAGAAAAGGAATTATCAATAATTCCCCAAGAAATATCGGACATTGTTGGCTGAAAAATAAGGTATACCTAGAAGGATATACCAAGCGAAGAGAAAAAAGTCTTGATAAAAGATTGTTTTTTGGTAAAATCAAATGTGAAGATGTTGGTTTTATTTTATAATGATAGTACTAATGAAACTCTTTTTTATTGTAAAAGCTCACAATCCAAATTCTGACATAAGAAATTTTTTACAACAAGCTTGCAATCAGCGTACTATTGAGTTTGTAGAAGTAATCCCTGAAACTTTTAATTACCTGACAGTTTCCGTGCAACCTCACGACCTTCTCTATAGAGCAAGTGCAACTGACGCGTGTAAAGCTATTGAATGTTTCCTCCTGATGAAAGGGGTGGTCTCTTACCATATTAACGTTTTACGTGGAATGAGTATAATCAATGATAGTTTTTATCTTAATCAGAAAGAAGCTTTGCCAATTATCCCTACTATCCCCGACATTAGCAATAAACAAGCCTTGCCAGCATATGTTGAAGCACTTGGAGGATTCCCAATTATTGTAAAGGCCACGGGAGGAAGTCATTGAGTTGGAGTAATGAAAGTGGAGAGCTTGCCAGCTTTACGTTCGCTTGTGGATTATCTGCTTGCCAATCAAACGAAAGCTATTTTGCGTAAATTTATTCCTCATAAATCACAAGGGAGATTAGTGGTAGTTGGCGATGAAGTCGTAGCAAGTGATATTGCTACAATGTCAATTACTCACGATTTTAGGTCAAATGTAGATGATGATAAAACCAGAGTTCGAGAAGCTCATACCTATTCCCCCGAAATTCAGCAAATAGCAGTAAAAGCAGTGCAGTCTTGTGGAATTGCTTTTTGAGGAGTAGACATTTTATTTGAAGAAACTACCTGAAAACCTTACCTCTCTGAAGTCAATTCTCCATGTGATTTTGCCGGAACGCAGAAAAAGACGTGAAGAGATATTGCAGGGGAAATAGTAGACTATCTTCTTCAAAAAGCGAAAGCATAATTATATATATAGTAGTGAAATGAAGATAATTACTACCACAGGGACTAAAGGAAAAACAACGGTTACAAATCTGCTTAATTATGCGCTATTAGGTCTCTGATATAACACACTTTCTACAGATACCGAAGGAATTTACCTCAATGGGAAACAGCAACTGTCGGCAGAGACGAGTTATACTATTTGATGACTACTTCCTACGGTATGTCCTGGAAAAGCTCTGTCATTAGGATATGACTTACAAAATAACCAGTGGAAAATAGACTATGCCGTATTGGAAACAAGTATTAGTAGTTATAGATTTTGATTGGGGTATAAATGCCATCAAGTAGGAATTTTTACGAATGTGTTTGAAGAACATATAGGTACAGGGTGAATAAAAAATCAAACAGATATCGCATATAGAAAAGCTGAATATATCTCAAAGATTGACACAACAGGACAAATCGTTATAAATGCTGAAGACCCCCTTATCAAGCAACAACCTCAATTTCAGAAGAAACAGATTATTGCAGTATGCACTAATAAAACTCCTATACAAAATACGTACAATAGTATCGTAGAAGTAAAAAAGAAAGAAATTACGATATTTTCCTCTAAGAAATATCACTTTTCTTATGCACTCCATAGCAATAAACGGTCATTTTACGGAGAAAATCCTATAGCAAATTTGAATATAGGGTTTGCGTTAGCAGGGCTGTATGGAGTATTGGGAGAAAAAATACTTTATGAAAAGTCTGCCCAGATAAGTAAGTTATTAGATACCTATACAAGTCCTCTTTCTTCAGGGAGAAATGTGCAGATTTCTTACAAAGAGAAACAGATTATCTTGGATTATGCACACGAAAAATATTCAATGCGTGAGCTTTTGAAATTTGCTCAGAAAGTAAAGAAGACCTCTGATAATAAAGTTATTGCCGTGGTAAGATTGGCTCCAGATAAAGCAGAAGCTACCTATATCGAAAGTGGAGAATATATTTCTCCCTATGCAGAGAGTTTCATTGTATATGACAAGATTGATGGCGTTGATAGAAAATTATACTATCAAGAATGATGAACAGAGAACCTTATCATACCACCAGGATACACAATGGAACTTTTCGCAAAAGGGATTTTAAAGAAAAATACCTCTGTAAAAAAAATACTCTATCGAAAAGACGCTATGAAAACAGCAATTGATGAAGCAAATGCTGGAGATGTAGTCGTCATTATTGTAAACAATCGAGAACATAAAAAAAAGTGTGTAAATGGAAAAGGGATTAGATAGAAATAACTAACCCTTTATCTCTTATACCTATAATCACATGACAACACCTAAAAAAAATTATGGCTCTATGACCATTGATGAACTCGCACACCAAGCAGGTTC
>JAITQZ010000133.1 GCA_031288635.1 Candidatus Peribacteria bacterium
CCTACAGATACATTTATCTATTACACTATCTGCCTATGAAAGACATTAGAAAGAAAACCACCCAATGGGAAAAGGATAATATCAGGATGAAAAAACTGAAAATCAGGAGAGAAAAAATCCGGAAACAGAAGGAAAAAATCAATGAAGAAATCAGGATATTAGATGAATATATCGAAAAGATGATGGATGAATTGGGATACTATGAATAACCTACGTGATATTATAGGACAGGGCGTTGGCGTGATATTATAGGACAGGGCGAGCCCTGTCCCTACGTTGGCATTCTGTACTGTCCCTACAAAAATATTTACTTTACTATCTACGAAACTATGGCGGCAAGAAAGAAGAAAAAGACCGAATTTAATGGATATGATACTTCTACGGATGCGGGGTTTATTAAATTTTTCAATACGCGTTTCTCTGCTATGGATAGTGCGAGGAAATTCTTTGAGGGTATCCGAAAAGACGATGATGCACAGATAGAAGCGAAATCTGTAAGAAGGGATGGAGTGTATTACATCAATATTCCCCTAGAAGCTACCCTCTGCGAATGTTCGGAAGGAAGAGAGGGAGGAAAACAAGAGTACGTTATTGAACCTCTGGACGAACCAGATATGACAGAGATTTTCGTAGCTAATTCTGCTTTAACCTATCATTTAGCGGTGGGTGAGTTCCCGATAGAGAACGAAATGGCATTAGCTGAAAGGAGAATTTACGGGACGTGCTGTATGTTCACCTGAATTACTCCAAACACCAAGAGAACGTATAGAATTAAAAAAGGAGCAAAGATAGAAGATAGCAATGCACTCTATGACAACAACAATTATGAAGAAGTAATAGAGGAAAATTGGATTTTATCACCAAAATTTGTACCTTTACGTTCTTTCTGGATGGATGAAAGAGCTATTCGAAACGGATTTAAGCACGCAAAAGACTGTGTGATGCAAGAAAATACGACGTATGAAGAGGTGGATGCTAGACGAGGTGATAACAAACTCTTTAAAAACATTGATAAACTGAGTACAGGAGTATCCGACCTCAACCCTGCATATATTCGTAGTATACCTAATCCACAAGGCGAAGTGATTATCCAGTATTACTACAATGTGGATACCAAAGAGTACGCCATTATCGGTAATTACAAATACCTGCTTTACAGATGAAAAATGCTGTATAAGCACGGGGAATTGCCTTTCAAGATGGCTCAATACTACAAAAGGCATAACTGTGTGTATTGAATAGGGATTCCTGAAAGAGTGCAGCGACTGAAAATCTATAAGACGGAGATGTGGCAGAATATGTTGGACAACTCCAGAATGTCAGGAAGTCCGATTATGTTAATTTGAAATGATGGAGAAGTAAGCGGTCAGAATTATATTTCTCCTTCAAAAATTAACATTATGGAGTTTACCCAAGGGGTAGACAACGTGAAGTTTACGCAAGTACCAAACAATATTGCTTCCTATCAAGCACTACTCAATGAGATAGATAATCAAGTCATCCAAGACAGTGGAGAAAACTTGGTTGCTAGTTATCAATCACCAGCACAGCAGCTAGGAACGGTAGAAATCATAGAAAACAACAGAGCTACAAGAGTGAAGAGTATGGATATTTCGAGAGATTTCTTGATTTCGCAGGTATTGCAACATACCTTGGACAACATTACGCAATTTGCGTGGAAACTTACGAAAAAGGAGACAGAAGAGACTACCTCAAGCGGAATAAAGACTATTAAAATTCAAAATCCTGTGATTATCGTTCCTGATGTAAAAATTACCCAGAAGAACAAAAAAATCATCAAAGAAGAAGATGAGGGAAACTTTGGATTTTTCGAATTTAAAGAAGATATGATAAAAGCCAGATACAGGGTGAAAGTCAGCACGGCAAGTAATGCCAATATGCAAAAGATTATGGAGAAAAACAGCTTCACGCAGTACATCAACAATAAAGTATCTCTACGAAATATCAACCCTGAACTGATTGACCAAAATGAGCTGAAGAACATCTCAAGGTATATGGATTTGGTGTGGTGATATGATATGAGTATACTCCCTCTCTCAAACAAAGACAAAATCAAACAAGAGAATTTGGAGAAAATGGAAGAAATAAAGCAGATGATAGGGATGGGGACGACTGCTAATGTACCAACACAAGAGGATATTTTGAATCCAAAGCAGCTCGAGCAGCAGCAAGCGTTAGAGCAGCAGCAGACGCAAGCGATGATGGGGGAAAATGTAATGGGGGCAGGGTAAGATTACAGAAGATTATTCAGAAGATTATTCAGAAGATGACAAAAGATTAAAGGTTTTATTTCATTCAGAATAGCGTAAATGGCAAATTGGATACCGATAAAGGACGCATTTAGTAAGTGATTCATTGACGGGTATGCAAGAGATAAAATCCCTGCCAATTTTGCTGGTTATCTAAGAAATGTAAGAATCAACAACAAGAGTATTACACCGAGAAAAGGCAGTCAGTTTCTGGGGCAATATGGAAATTCCAGCGATATTTTTCATTGCCTGAAGTGGACAGCGGGTGAAATGCTGGGCATCGTTGGAAATCAATTTCGGGTAGTCAATCCCTTTAATAGGTTCATTGCTACGCTACCTTCAAGTAATGAGTACACTATAATCTCACTAGGGCAAGAAAGTCTGATTTTAGACGGGCAACATATTCCCTATCGGTACAAGTCAGGTAACTCACGAATTGACCAACTCAAAGAAGATGAGCTTCCACAGGATAAGGATAGAAACCCTATTTTAGGATTTTGTCCTATTATCTGAACGGTATTTGCCAACTATGCTTTCGTTGCTGGTAACATTGACGGATACGATAAAGATAGGGTCTACTTATCCAGACCTACTGAACATCTTCCCCAAGGGTGAGAAGCTAGCATTCACGACTTTTCTGGGGCATACGACTCTGAGAATAGATTTGTTAACTTCTCTATCAAAATGCCTTCAAATGTCGTAGGAATGATTGGTACCAACCAGAATTTATACATTTTCTGCGAAAAGAGTATTGAAGTCTTAACATTAGAGAACTTCATCAACCAAATCAATAATAACTTTCTTTTCTCTACGCTTTCCATAGGTGATAACGACTATTTGCTCCACAGAAATGCTGTATGTGCGGCGGAAAATAACATCTTCTTTATGACAAAAAACTTACACGTCAAGTCTATAGGATACACTGCTGGTATAGTCAATCCTACGATTGCTGATTTGTCCGATACGCCGTGATTGGATATTTCCAAATGGATAGAAGACAACATAGGCAAAGACCAGAGGAGACCGTTTGCATTCTATAACAACGCTGAACAGACGATTGAGTTTCATCTAGGTACGAAAATAGAGATAGAAGGCAGCAATCCGACTGACTACACCACCAACGGAGTAAACAACATCGTGCTTATTTATGACCTGCATAATCAATCCTTCCTCGTAGACGACAATAAAAGCTTTAACTGTGCAGACTTCGCTTATATTCCGTGAGAGGACGCTGAGGTGTATGCAGGAAGTGCTATCAATAATAGGCTCTATCATATGGTTGAGAGGTATTACGACACGGATGGTACGTCATCACTTATCACTACTACACCCATAAAGTGCGAGTATGATACCCCCAATATCTGCCTTGGCAACCCTTCAGACTTAAAGTTTTTTCGCTGAGTGAATTTTTCTGGGATGATGAACAAGTTTACAAGGTTTGATATTACGGTATTCATTGACGGCAAGCAGGCATTTCACAAGATTATCACCTGGGAGGATATAGCGGAGAGTGAAAGGAAAGCGTTAAACGTTGGTTGACCTGATAAAGACCAGATGAAGGAGGTGAATTTGATGCCCTTTGATTACGTTGCAGACCAAGGAAAAATAAGAAAAAAGTGAAAGAGAATCAGACTTCAGATTATTGCCAATACCGTTTGAAACAACTTCTGTTTGAATAATCTGGCTTTTAATGCAGAAGCGATAGGGAAATTTGAGTTGAGCGACCGTTTTTAGGTGCCGTGATGTTTTCGGACAGGGCAAGCCCAGTCCCTACAGAAACATTATTATTTACTTCATATGATACGATTACAATGGCTACAGTTAAAAAATCACAAGTAGACGCTCTTATGCTTGGGCTCTCTGATGAAGAGAGACAGAACGCTCTGAATAAAATGCAGAATTCGCAAAATGCGGTAGTAGCTGACTATGCGAAGAATTATAATCTCCAAAACTCTACTGCTAGTAAAGCTTTGGGCGAGCAGACGAAAGTAGATTTATCTAATTTAGTAAAAGGAGGAGCTTCTGGAAAGGAATATGAATATGACGCGGCTTCGTGAATGTATAAAGAGAAATGAATAACCAACGGAACAACCGCAACGAAAGGGAGTACAGATTTATCTTCTCTTGTGGCTACTACCAATAATGAGAAAATCAATGGAGTAAACAAGGAATATATGGCAGGTATGAAAGCAATCGACCAAGCACAAGGAGGATTACTGCTTTCTAAAGATATTCTCAAGAATACTCAATCGTGAAATGTAGGTGATGTTGCACAAATGCAGTCGGACATTGAAGAGGCGTATGGGATGGGATTGACGGACAGCCAAGCCATTGCTGATAAATACGGGCGACAAGTGCAGGCTATTGACCTTATCAAGAACGGGAAAGTAAATGAACTTATCCAACTTAATCCTGAATACGAGGAGAGGGCTAATAAGCAGAACTACCGAAACGTGGAAGATATTGAAACCGCTACGGCACGCTTAAAACAAGACTTTGAAAGGAATAATCAGAGAGCTTCAGAACTTACCACTAAAACGATTGATAGACTCCTTGCTGACAATACCAATGCAAGTATAAAAGCAATCGCCTCAGCACAGGCGACAGGTTCTCTGGGAAGTGGAGGGTTTGCGTACGCACTTTCTCAAGTCCAGAAAGGCTATCAAAGGGCGATAGATGACGCTTGGACGAACTACGAGCAGTACAACGATGACCAGAAACTTGCACTTAATAGAGGGTTGGAAGACTACACTACCGAGCTTGAAAGAATCAACTATTCAATGGAAGAAGTAAGAAAAAATTTACAGTTGCAAACCCTTTCAACCTTTCAAGACATTATGACACAGCAAGGATTGAACACCCAGAAAGCGAGTCAACTGCTTTTAGAGTATCAGGGGAAAGTAGAGCAGATTATGTATGAAGCGAACGCAGAAGCTACTAAAAATTTGATTGATGCACACTATGACTTCTCATCTCGCAGAGTAGCGAGACTTCTTTGTTTTACGAGGACTCCCATAGGCGAGTATCCTCAACTCTTTGCAGGATTAACCTCCCGAATGAGCCTGCCCCGACTGGTTC
>JAITQZ010000018.1 GCA_031288635.1 Candidatus Peribacteria bacterium
TGGATGAGTGACGGCGGTGGCGGTGGTTCATTATCAAAAGATAATTGTCCAAATGGTGATTTCTCCTCAAGTTATTACGATGACGACTGTTGAACCACCCCCTTTCCTAAAGGGGGAAGCTCCGAATGAACAACTGAGCATTGAGTAGCTGATACTTCCGATAGTACCTCCATCTATCATATCGCTTACGAATGGGCAAAAGGATATGGCATTACTACTGCAAACACCTACGAAGCAGCCAGAATCTCCGATGCAATTATCAGAGCGGAAATGGCAAAAATGATTTCTGTCTTTGCTACAAAGCTTTTGTATAAATCTCCAGATACTGAAAAAACTGTATGTACACAATTCACTGATTTGCACCAGATAAACCTTGATTTGCAACCGTATGTTGTTGAGTCTTGCCAATTAGGACTGATGGGAATGCACGGTGATGGGATTGGAGTTCAAGAAGCATTCTTCCCTAATAGAACGATTACCAGAGCCGAAGTAGGAACAATCCTTTCTAGACTCTTACGGGGAACAACCTATGCTACCCAATTAGGTGATGAAACCTATTATGGTAGACATCTCCAAGCATTGAAAAACGCAGGCATTATAAAAACTATCTCTCATCCTGAAATGCTCGAACTCAGAGGAAATATTCTAATAATGCTTCGAAAAGCTATTTTTGCTTCCACATAGAAAATCAAATCCCTCGAGCTAATGCGAGAATAATCACCGCCAAACTTATCAGACTTCCTATATGAACCCCTAAAAGACTGAGCAGCATTTTTAATCCGACGAAAAAGAGAATTCCAATTACTGCATAACTTACGTATTTCCGTTTATTCCCCACCGCTTCCAAGACGAAATATAAAGCACGGAGTCCTAAAATCGCGAAAATATTGGAAGCAAATACGATAAACGTATCCTGACTGATAGACAAAATTGCTGGAATAGAATCGAAAGCAAACAGTACATCACTAATCTCAATAACTACCAACGCCAAAAATAAGGCTGTAGCGTGCCGTTTTCCATCCTCTTTAACGAAAAAATCGTGTCCTTCTACTTTTGTATGCACGGGGAAAAATTTTTTCACAAACGTCGCAATTCCTCCTTTGCTGTAGTCGTGTTCTCCTTCTGGTAAAACAGATTTTTGATGTTTTTTTCTTTCTTCCATCACCATCTTCACCGCAGTAATCAGCACAATCAGCCCAAATACCGCTAATACCCATTCTCCCAGACTCAATAATGCCGTTCCAGCAGAAATAAAAAGCAGTCTCAACACAATTGCCCCTAAAATCCCAAAGTACAATACTCTATGACGATACTTCTCCGGAATATGAAACGAAGTAAAAATCGCAATCATCACAAACAAATTATCCACTGAAAGGGATTTTTCAAGTAAATATCCGCTGAAATACTGTACGGTACTTTCTCCACCTTTCAAGAGCCAAACTACTCCTCCAAAGACGGTTGCTACTGCTACTCGAAATGCGGTTTCCCACAGGGCTTCTTTAATAGACACAGCTTTATCTTTTTTATGCTGGCGATAATCCCGCCACATCGAAACCACAAGAAAAAGTACGAATATTCAATGAAGTAAGAGGGTAGTGTTCATCACATTTAGAAATATAATAATAAAATGGATTTTTTGGTTGACAGACCCCCCGCAGTACTGCGGGGCGGGAGGGGGTTTGTCAGTGGCGGAAAAGGGTTATCAACACAATCCATTATAACCTTCTTTCATCTCTTATCACGCTAATCTTTTCTACAAACTCCTTCTTTCCCAGTTCGTACTGCTCCTTGGTTTTGAATTCACGAACGGAAACGGAATCAGCTTTTTCTTCCTTTTCTCCGATGATGAGAATATACGGCACTTTCCGTATTTCCGCATTTCTAATCTTTTTCCCAAAACTATTGCTATCATCATCAATCGAAACCCTAAACTGCTGCCCTTTCAACTGCTCTGCTACTTGCTGTGCATAGCTCATAAAGGCATCCGCAACAGGGATAATTCTCACCTGCTCCGGAGCGAGCCACAACGGAAACGCCCCCGCGAAATGCTCAATCAAAATCCCCATAAATCTTTCAAATGACCCAGAAATAGCTCTGTGAATAACAACAGGTCTTTCTTTTTCGCCTTGTTCATTCACAAATTCCAATCCAAATCTTTCTGGTAAATTGAAATCACACTGAATAGTAGCCAGTTGCCATTGCCTACCTAGACAGTCCTTAAACATAAAATCAAGTTTTGGACCATAAAAAGCAGCTTCTCCTTCCACCCTCTTATATGGCAACTCATTAGCCTTAGCAGCAGCTTCCAAACTTTCTTCCGCAATTTCTCGTACCTCATCACTTCCCAAATACTTATTTCTCTCTTCTCCACGAACAGAAAGCGAAACTCGGTAATCGTTTAACATTCCTAAGGTCCCATAGAATTCTTTAATAATATCTGTAATCATCTTCACCTCATCTTTAATCTGATTCTTCCTACAAAAAAGGTGTCCATCATCTTGAGTAATTGCTCTTACTCTGGTCAATCAGCTTAGCTGTCCTGTTTTTTCATCTCTATATACCGTTGCAGGTTCAAAGTATCTGACAGGCATATCACGATAGCTAAATTGATTATCAGCAAAAATCTGCATATGATGCGGGCAATTCATCGGTTTCATAATAAATTCCTCTTCTTTCCCTTTTACTCTAAACAGTTCATCCCCAAATTTCGCTGCGTGTCCACTGGTTTGATACAAGTCAAGTTTAGCAATATGAGGTGTTCGCACCCTCAAATATCCTTTATCTTTATGAAGTTCCCAAAGATAGTCTTCAACTTCTTTTCTAATAATCATCCCATTAGGTTGCAAAAGAGGCAATCAAGCTCCAATAAGATTGGAAATCGTAAAGAGTTTCAGCTGCTGTCCTAATACTCTATGGTCGCGTTTCTTCGCTTCTTCTAAAAAATTCAGATACTCCTTCAGCTCTTCCTTCGTCTCAAACGCATACGCATAGAGTCTCGTCATCATCACCTTATTACTATCACCTCTCCAATACGCCCCCGCAGTCTTCGCCACTTTGAATGCAGCAGGGTCAATCTCTTTCATACTCTCTACGTGAGGACCTTCACACATATCTAAAAAGGTAATAAATCTGTCTTTAAACTCACTGGGATACTTTTCTTGAAAGTATGTTGTAACTCCCTCGTAATATTTCACATAGTCTGCATTTACGCCTTTCAATAACGCATCTTTCGCACTCATTGGAATGCTGTTCAAATAAAAGGAAATCCCTTCTCCCGCAGCAGCAAATTCGTCTCTGAGTTCTGCTTTGTATTTCTGTTTGAGAATTTCTTCTACAATGTATTTGCTTTCCTCATTTGTAGTATCCAGACGAGTAAAAATTTGTCCTTCTTTCACAATTTTAACCATCATTTCGTTAATCGTTGGCAAATCTTCATCTTTAATTTGCTTGTCCGGAGCAAACAGGAAATCATAATAAAATCCGTTGTCAATCGCAGGTCAAATCGCGATTTCAACGTCTGCTTGTTGGACTCTCTGCACCGCCTGTGCCATAATATGCGAAAGGCTATGGCGAATTTGATGCAAGTGTTCGTGGTGGTGTTCGTCACACATTGATAAATAGGATAAAGAGATAAAAAAACCTCCCTTTCATCACGGTAGGAAGTCTGCATTTTTCACTATCACAAACTCCTACCAAATGCTGGTTGTCGTAGTCGTTGTGGTAGGAGTAAGCTGTAGCATTGGAGATACAACAAAGAATAAATCTATCTGTAGCGTATCCTTTTGTTCCTAAAAAGCAAGAGCATTTTCAGAAAAAGCAGGTAATTATTTTGGATTGATAATAGTAGGTCTGTCTTTGTGGAACATCTCGTTGAGTTTTACCTTGAGCAACACTCTATATTGCCGAGCGTATTGCACAATACTAAACAGCGACGTCGTTGCCAAATAAATTCCGATAGCAGAATTCAAACTATACACCAATGCCCCCATCATCAGACTCATTCCAATCGACATCGTCCCCATCATTTTACTCATATCTGGCATTGTTGCTCCGGGCAATTTTGCAGTTTGCTTTGGCTGCACGAGTGAGGTCATCTTCATCTGTCCATAGTTGAAAATCACTACGAGAATGGTCAATACCCGATTTCCTTTTTCGAGCAGGTCAATCCCCAGAAAGTTCGTATCAATATTCATTAAATCCGTATACGTATTTCCAAAGCTATAGAAAAAGCTGTACAGCCACTCTGGAGGAATTCCCTCTCCGCCAGCAAATTTTCTCACCACATAGTACAGACAGATAAAAATCGGAATCTGAATAAGCATTGTGAGACAGCCTTTTAGAGGAGCTTTTCCTTCCGTCTTGAAAAGTTTCATCGTCTCTTCGGAGAGTTTTTGCGGGTCGTTTTCATATTTTTTCTGGAGTTCCTCGATTTTTGGCTGTAAGTTGGACATCCCTTGTTGCATATTCGCTCCCGCTGCAGTAGACTTAAACATCAGTCCACGCACGAGCAAGGTCAGGAGAATAATTGCTATTCCGAGGTTTCCGCCAAACAGAGAAAGAAAAATAATCAGCACATTAAAAATCGGACGATAGAGAATTTGCGTAAGTAGCACAGAAAAGATGTTCATTGAAGAGGAAAGAGGAAAGATAAAAGAGGAAAATATTTAACCCATCGTTCAATACAATATAAAAAAGCTGACTCTTTTCAAGTCTTTTGTCGTTGTAGAAAAAATGTAAGTGTTCACGGTATAAATAAAGAAGTCAAATTCTTATTTTTCCGTGGAGGTCGTCATTCAGAGGAGAACCAAGCTATGTTTCAATGAACTGCATTTGAATGACGAAGGAATCTTTGTAAATAAAGACTGATTTTATCCCTCAAAGGAATACTTATCTACAAAGATTCTTCACTACCCCGCAAGGACTGCGGGGCGTTCAGAGTTCCTACGGTAAATGCAAGTCGAAATAGTAAGATTAAGATCGGTTGTATTGGGTATCGTTACAGAAGATAGACCAAGCAACCAAAAGTGTTTTCTTCATCATAGCAGTAA
>JAITQZ010000038.1 GCA_031288635.1 Candidatus Peribacteria bacterium
CTTTTTATCTACTCCAATATGTGTTTTCATACCAAAATAATATTGCTTTCATTTTTGTGTTGAATGCATTTCTGGATCGCGAGTTTTTTTCTTATTTTTTGTACTTGTTGGTGCATTGATTATCGTTGCATCAACAATTGTTCCTTGTGTACAACTCAATCCATGCTTCTCTAGTTTTTGATTAATGAGATCAAAAATTATCTTTTGTAATTCGTTATCATTGAGTAGTTTTCTAAAACGACAAACTGTTGTTTCATCCGGGATTTGATCATTTACTATATCAATGTCCAAAAATTTTTGAAAAGATATTCTATCATAAACTGCATCCTCTACCGCAGGATCTGCAAGATTATACCATTGCTGTAAACAATATATTTTGAGTAATTTTATAGTAGGAATAACTGGTCTTCCTGTTTGGTTTTTTTCTGAACGCACTTTATTGATTGCCTGAACCATCTCATTTCGTGGAAGAACTTTCTCCATCATATCAAGAAATTTTGTACTTTTAGAACCTTTTTCTAAAAACCTTGATGAAATTCGTCAGTTTTGGAAGGACATTGATATAATAATTATAAGATAAATACTCTATCTCACTCATATTTATTTCCATCCTCTTTGCAAGTTTTATTCAGTTTCTGTAGTGAAAAGTTTTGCAGAGTTTCCATAAAAGAAATCAACGAATTTTTCTCCCTCCAACAGGACAAGTATACAGATATATATATAGTCAAGTAAATTTTAACTTTTCTTCATAGATAATATAATAATTCCTCAAATCCACCAAAATAAACTACCATATCACGACTTCAAAAAGCCAAAACTTTCCTCAAATCGGAAAAAATCCACCTCAACAAGCATTACTTGTATTCAGTGGATTTAGTACTCATACGTACAAGAGCTTTACCCCTTCAAAGCAGAAGCCTTGAGACGCAACACTTCTTCCAAAACCTTTTTCTCCGAAAGCCTCATTTGCTCCGTCAACGAACCTCCCTGACACACACAAGCAATCATCCTAGCCAACATCGGTGCACAGTCCACCGCCTTATACCACGGTCTCTGCTGAATATCCGCAGGAATATAGCTACCATTAGTCGTATAGAGCTTGTCGAAGTAGCCCTTTTCGTAGGCTTGGTCAAATTTTTCTGCTCCTTTGGTAAAACTCGCGTGACTTGCCATCAGACTTACCCCTTTTGCTCCCATCTCCTTACTTTTCTGTGCGACATCCAACATCGTCGTCCCTGTAGCAATCAAATCATCAGGAACAATCACGTATTTCCCGGCAACTTCACTAGGATTTCCATTATACGTATGCTCCAATAGCGTATCTTTGCTAGAGAAATCACGCCTCTTATGAAAATTACTACACGGACTCTGGTCTAATATATCCGCAAAAATTCTCGCTCTCTTGGCAGCCCCTTCATCCGGAGCAATCACCAAAATATCCTGTAAATACTCAGAAATATCGTGAATCAACATCTGCAATAAATCCGCAGCAGGATACAAATTGATACAATTAAAATCCGGCAAACTATTTTCAAATGCTGCAGGATTATGAACATCAATCACAATAATTCCCTGCAATTTTCTCGCTCTATCCTTGAGATTATTGAGCTCTACTGCCATATCCAACGACTCATTTTTCCCATTCCTCCTATCCTGCCTCGCCTGATATAAAAGCGGAGACACCACATAAAGTTGTTGCTCCTTCCCATTCAATGCACTGATAGCTCTATGGACATTTTTTACGTGCTCATCAGGGCTTGTCTCCCTTTCCTTCCCACGAAACAGATACGTCTCACCATAATTATACGGGTCTACCAACAGAAAAACAATCTTATCACGAATAGAAGTTGTATTGAGAGCAATCTTTCCATCCCCATCCAAAAAGCGGTCATACTTGTAATCCACCAACTCTGGAGTCCCTCAGTGGTCAGACTGAAGATGCTTTACCATTGATGCCCCCATAGCTTCCATCCCAGGAAGAGGCATAATACGTACTTGGTCTAAAGGAGTAGTCATTCATAAAAAATAAGAAATAAAAATCTGATTACATTTCCAAAAGAGAGACAACTTTCATAGCAGTATTTTCTATAACATCTCTTCCCTTGAGAGCAGATAATTCTCCTAAAAATGCCCCAGCCACTACCTTCCCTCCAAGCTTTTCAATGAGAGCAACCGTAGCAGAAACCGTCCCTCCTGTAGCTAAAATATCATCCACAATCACCACATTCTCTCACGGATGAATTGCATTTTCCTGCATTTCAATAGTCGCTTCCCCATATTCCAGTTGATAGATTTGTGCAACAATAGGAGGTGGCAGCTTTCCTTTCTTTCTCACCAAGACCAAAGGAACATTCAATGCCTGAGCCAAAGGCATTCCAAAGATGAACCCCCTCGACTCCAAAGCCGCCAATTTATCTACCTGAATCCCTTGTAATGTTTCCAAAAGACTATTCGCCAAGCTCGTAATCACCTCAGTAAACAAAGGAATATCTTGCAAAAGAGGAGTAATATCTTTGAAAAGAATCCCTTTTTTGGGAAAATTCGGCACCTCCACTATAGCCGTATTAAGCCTCTCCGTCAGAGAGGAAGAACCGTTTACGGTATTCATAACGTAAAATGATATAAGAAGATAAAAAGGACCTCTCATCCATCATCCACACTACTCTCGTAAGATATAGGAATTTACCCCATAATGTAAAGCTAAAAATGGACTCTTTCGTTGACAAATTCCTTCTCTTCTAATGCTTTCAAAATCATTTCTCTATGGTCAGGAAAAACAAAAGAAATCTGATCTAACTCCGCAGGATGCACACAAACAACTGCCTTAGCATCATCACCCGCTGTTGGCTCCCCTTTCATCGTTTTAGCATAGAATGCGTGAGCAATATTATGAGCACGAGGGTCTCTCTCAGGGTCATCCCAATATCCCAAATATTCCAAATCATCAATCTCAACACCAAGCTCCTCTTTCGCTTCTCTCTTTGCAGCCACTGCCACCCTTTCCCCAACATCCACAAATCCTCCCGCTAAAGCAATCCCTTTTGGATAATTTTTTCTTTCAATGAGAATGAGCTTACCTTCCGCGTCGAAAAGCACAATATCAGCTGTTAGTCCAGGAACTTTTCTTTCCTTGTTGAAGATTTCCCTGAGTCTTTCGTAAGCGTGAATACGTTCTAAATACACAACTACCTCCGACGAAAGGTCAGCTTTCAAAGCTTCACTTTTCCCACGAGCCAACTGTTCCCTGAGAGTAGAACCTTTTACCAACTCACGCACAGACAACGGAATAATCTCTTTATCAGTGCCTTCAAAAATGTTCTGCACCCAAGCATTTCCAGAAACTACATACTGAAACGGTGGCAACTCTTTAAGCAAATACTCTTTCCAACGCGTATTATCGCCAACATCAGGCACGGAGATAATCTCAACCTGAATCGTCTGTAAAAGGTTCTTCGTCATCAGTTCAATAATGGTCTTCCTTTCCTCATACGTAAAAGGATTCTCAGAGGTAAATTCTTTATTGGAGGACCCGACCCCAATCAAAACTTTGGTAATGCCCTGCTCCACCGCTTGCTGAATTCCATCCAAATGCCCCCTATGAAACGGCTGTGCACGCGTAATAAAAAGTCCAGTTTTTTCTGTTGTTGTGGTCGGAAATATAAGGTTGTTCATACTAATAAATATAAAGGGTAAAACGTTTGTTATGCAACTTCTTCACAAAGGACCAGAGACTCTGGAACAGACCCTACAACTACAAGCTTTTGTTGCACTAGATTAGACAAGAGCTTTTCTCTCACTGCTACGTGCAGTGCTTGCGTTAGTTCACTTTCTACTGTAGGAAACTCCACCAAAGGAAGCGTACGCAACAACTGTTTTCTTGCTTCATCAATTGCAGCCAAGTCATTGGTATCATACAAGAGTGTCCCATTTTCGTAAACTTTTTGGAGCAGTCTTTCTCCACAAACCACTTCACCTTCTTGAACGAGATACCTCACTCCATCCCTAATCTCAATATTCAGCGTCCCAGGAATGGTTTCTTTTCCGATATCATTGGAAAGTTTCCCTGTAGGTCAGAACTCCGTGTCCGTTAATTTATACGCACCAGAAACAGAATCTCTCGTCTTATCCTTGGACACCAACAAACCTCCAATACCGTATTTCAGTAACTCTGTAGAAAAGCCAGCTTTTTTCACCTTCTCTTCTAATGCTCTCACAGCTTCAATACTAGACAATCCTTCGGAAACCGTAACCGTATCTCTTTTGGAGTCAAGCATTCCACGCTCCTTCTGCATTTGCAAAGCTTCTACGGTAAGAGTAGGAATGTCTCCACTGTCCAATCTTGGGATAATCACTTTCCCTGTATCGCGAAACTCTTCTTTCAAATCCAATACTTTTTCTAATCCGCTACGAGTCTCCACGAAATCTGTCAGCAGAGCAATTCTTTCCGTATTTTCTACCGCCTCACGCATTGCTTCATCTTCACTCGGATAGGAAGCATAGAACCTATGAGCTGTCGTCCCTCCTGTAAGCACTTGAGGATAGACTAAACAAGCAGCGTCATTGGAAGTAAATTTTAATCCACCTCCCACAATAAGAGAAGCCACAGCATCCAAATGAGCCTCTTCATTCACTCCCGCTCTCTTTCCCTGTTCACAAACTTTACTAGCAAAACTCGCATTGCCATCCTGCATTACTTCTTCTAATAAATGAGCATCAGTAGCCACCTTACTTTTATAAAACGGTCTAATAAAATCTGGCTCAAACACTGCCGCCAGTTCAGCAGGTCAGTAAACCACCATTGCAGGCTCTTTCGCTTTTAGAACCGTTCCATCAGCCACAGCAGAAATCGTCAAAGGCAAATATCCTTGATGCTTATCAATCACTTCTTGTCGCATTTCAGCATTGAAATACCCGTTTCCGCCTCTTCTCGTCTGGTCAGCATAAAACTCTTTTGCAAAATTCAATTCCTGCTGAATAATAGGAGTCGATAGCATTTTCTTTAATGCAGACCTAATCCCATCAATCACCACATACCTTTCATCGGGTGCTTTCCTGAGTGAAAAGGTGAACGTCTCCTGCTGTGCAGCCCTCTCCCCCTTAATATGCGTCATCGTCCTATTATACGTATCCGTCTGGATAATTTTATTTTTCTTAGCAATATCTTTCCTGACTGCTTCATCAGTAATTTGCTGATATTCCGCATAGGTAATATCAGGAAAGCGTTGCATTTGCCTCTGATAGGCTTGGGAATCAAAGCTTGAAGTGTTCATAGTGAAAGAAAGTTAGAAGATAAATAATGTTATCTTTACAATATCTAACAAGTAAAATTTTTGGAAAGCAAATCAGAAAGCTGATTAATAGTAATAATTTTGACCCCTCTTTCCAAGAGTTCAGTAAGTTTTGCTTGGGTACTTTCCAATCTCACACCACGAACTGCTTCGGAAATCAGATACGTCTTATATCCCCTATCCACAGCATCCAACGCCGTCTGTCCCACACAATAATCCGTGGCAACTCCTGCCAAGAAAAGAATTTTTTTACGTTCACTCTCTAGCTCCTCTTGTAAACAGGTATCTTCAAATCCACTATATCCTGCACTTATCGGAGAAGCCCCTTTTGGAATACGTCTATCAAAATCTGAAACTTGAAGTGGCTGCATCGGTTGCGGTCACTGAGTACCACGACGATTATGATAAGGTCGTAAGGTTTCTTTCTGCCCTGGAGCATTCTGTAAAAAGGTTTGTAATTCCTCTAAAGTAAATTGGGAATTCTCTCCGATACCATTACATTCCGGAGTCCGCTGGGAAACTTCTTGGTAGGTAATCATATCATAGGGTTGCTTATTCTTATAGCTTCCCGCAAACAGGATATGCCCTTCTGGATGTTCATCAAAGACCTCAAGTATCGTAATCCCATAAAGTTTACAGATTTCAATCGCTTTTTTAGTAGCCAGAGCTGCTTGTTCTCCCTCTGGAACATACAACTCATTCAGTGCCTTGTCCTCAAATCCCTGCGTATTATCAATACTAATCAAGGTCAGGTCACTTACCTGATAAGGATTGAGAGAAAGCTGTGGCACCTTTTGTTGTCCCTGTGGACAAATAGGTAAAGCAGAGTCTTTCATCATGGTAGTAGTAGTAAAATATAAAAGCCAAGGAAGTAACCTTTTTTGTACCGCTCATTGATGAGCAGACAAATTAGGAGATGCTGAATACGTATCAGCTTCAAGTTGTAATGCTCACATAGGGATACGGTAAAGAAATAAAACAATTACTGTATGGTATACAATATCTAGGAGAAGAAAGAAAGCTGATACCTGATGAATAGCGTGCTTACAGTCCGTCGAAGCTACTGCTGTCCATCCAACAATTTTTTAGGTCTCCCTCATCTCTAGTAATTGTATTATACACAATTATTTATAAATTTCAAGAGATTTTTCAAAAAAAGAAAAATAGGCCATCAAGCCTACTTTTCAACCATCTCTGTTTCACTACTACATCTTCGTATGAAACGTCCTTTCAATCACCTCCTTTTGATGAGCCTTGGAAAGACGAACGAAATTGACTGCATATCCAGACACTCTAATGGTGAGCTGAGGATACTTTTCTGGATGTTCATAAGCATCCATCAAAACCTCTCTATTGAGCACATTTACATTGAGATGGAAGGCTCCCCTTGTAAAGTAACCATCCAACATTCCGGTCAGATTTTCCGTTTGTTCCTCTTTCGTAGCCCCCAAAGACATCGGGACAATACTAAACGTATTGGAAATCCCATCTTGAGCATAGGCGTAATCCAACTTCGCCACACTATTCAGCGAAGCAATCGCTCCAGAGCTATCGCGTCCGTGCATCGGATTGGCTCCTGGTGCAAAGGCTTCTCCCGCTTTTCTTCCATCAGGAGTAGCACCTGTATTCTTTCCATACATCACATTGGAAGTAATCGTCAGCAAAGACAACGTAGGATTTGCATTCTTATAGGTATGATGTTTCTTGAGCTCAGAAAAGAAATACTCGGTAATTTCTTTGGCAATCATATCTACACGGTCATCATCATTCCCATATTTTGGGAAATCTCCCTCAATAGTAAAATCCTTTGCAATCCCCGTTTCATCACGCACAGGCACCACTTTCGCATATTTAATAGCAGAAAGACTGTCTGCAATGATGGAAATCCCCGCAATTCCATAAGCAATATCAATTCCGTAATTGGAATCAACAAACGCCATCTGAGCTTTTTCGTAGTAATATTTGTCGTGCATATAGTGAATGAGATACATCGCTTTGGCATATACTCTTGCCGTCTCTGCCATCGTTTTTTTGAAATTTTCCATCACTTCCTCATATTGCAGTGCTCCTTCACTCAGCTTTTTAATATCCTGCATTACAGCAACTCCTTCGTCTTCTTCACGCCCCTCATTGATAGCCAACAGCAACGTTTTTGGCAAATTACATCTCGCACCAAAATGCTGAATTCTTTTACCAATTTCTTGGTAAGATACACAACAAGCAATTCCATAATCGTCTCCTCCACGTACTTTTTGCATTAAATTGTCATTTTCGTACTGGATAGAAGACGTATCAATAGACACCTGAGAGCAGAAAGCTTTGAACCCCTCTGGCAACTCTGGCGACCGCAATACCGTCAAGTTTGGTTCAGGACTCGGTCAGAGATTATACAAGGTCTGTAAAAATCTGAAAGAAGTCTTGGTCACTTTGCTTTTTCCGTCGTGAAATTTCCCTCCAATAGACTCTGTCACCCACGTTGGGTCTCCTCCAAAGATTTCATCATAGGCCCCAGCTCTCAGATGGCGTACCAATCTCAGTTTCATCACGAAATGGTCAATCAGTTCCTGTGCTTCAGACTCCGTAAGAGTCCTGTCTTGTAAATCTTTTTCCAGATAAACATCTAGGAATGAACTCACATTTCCAAGGGACATTGCAGCTCCATCTTGCTCTTTCACTCCTGCCAAATACGCAAAATACACAAATTGAATAGCCTCTTTAGCATTAGTAGCAGGTTTACTCACATCATACCCATATTTGGAAGCCATCACTGCAATATCATTGAGTGCAGAGATTTGCATAGTAATTTCCTCACGCAAACGTACTTTTTCATCATTCATCTCTCCTGAAATCTTTTCAAAATCAGCTTTTTTCTCTGCAATCAACTGCTCCGTTCCATACAAAGCAAGTCTACGGTAGTCTCCAATAATTCTTCCACGAGCATAATTATCAGGCAATCCCGTCACAATATGTTTAGAACGGTACAGCCTACATTCTTTGTCATAAACAGAAAAGACCGCATCATTATGATTTTTCGCATAATGAAAAATATCTTTTACTCTCGGAGACAAGTCTAATCCTTTCTCTTCAAGGGCATTTTCCACTACACGCACCCCTCCAAAGGGTTTTATCCCTCTCTTGAGCGGTTTATCGGTTTGGAGTCCTACGATTACTTCCAGATGTTTATTGATATATCCTGCATCGTGAGCAGTAATAGTGGAAATCGTATCAGTATCTGCATCCAAGAGACCGTGATTGTCTCTCTCTTTTTGGAGTAAAACCTGTACTTCACTTCGTAGTTTAGTAGTCCTCTCTGTAGGTCACTGAAGAAAAGAGGCATCTCCATCGTATGGCGTAATATGGTCATACACAAATTGTCTTACATCAATCGTCATTGGTATTCAATATAAAGAATAAAAAGCAGTATATAAGTTCCGGTCTACGGAATCATTGGCTAATAAAAAGTGCCAACGAAGGGAAATTATAAAGAAAGAGAAAGGAGATTTCAAGTCAATTAGACGTATTATTTCATTATTTTCTCATTTCGCAAGACAAATTTTTCCCCCTTCTAGTATATCCAGAACAGAGAAAAAAGGCAACTTTTTTGCTACCTTTTTTCCCAAAAGTGCTTCCTTTATCCACCAATCAGTCATCCTCCTTCTGCTCGCATAGCAGTATTATCATCATTAACACCAGCAACATCCATTCCTTCTTTATCAATAAAGACTCCCATAATCATATCCCCTTTTACGAGTCCCGTCAGGATTTCCGTATTCGCTTGGTCTGAAAGTCCGAGTTCTACAGGGACTTTCTTATATTTTCCCTGCTCTGCTTTCATCACAAAGGTTCCCTCAAATCCTCTGGAAATCGCAATATTAGGAGCAAGCACAACATCAAAGACCTCTTCCAAAACAATCTTCAACCTCGCAGTCATCGCTCCGAGAATGGTATCTTCTGGTTTCTTGGTAAAGACCACTTTCGCTTTGTAAGTAGTAGCACCTCCTCCATAATTCGAATCATTCCCTTGGGATGTCGTATCAATTTCTAGTAAGGTACCTGTATAGGGAGAACCTGGCAACGCATCCAACACAATTTGCACCGGCATTCAAACAGAAATTCTAGCAATATCAGACTGGTCTACATCTACCTGAATTTCCAAATTATCAGGATTTTCAATATAGACATACTTTTCTTCACTTGTAGCTGAAGATGCCCCTCCTCCAATGGTGTCTCCCAACTGAATATTCATCTTAGTAATGACTCCATCAAAATTTGCTTTGAGTACATATGCATCATACTTTTTTTGAATGGTCTCAATCAGCTTTTTCTTTTGTTTAATCGTATTGAGGATGAGCTTAATTTCTTCATTTTCCCCTTTCTCCAAATCGTCCAAAGCAGTTTTAGCAATTTTCAGTTCTAAATCTTTCATCTCATAGTCCATTTTGGTATCAGAAATTTTCTTGAGTTTCTCCACTTCAAACTGAGAAGCCTCAATCTGAGATTTCTCCACTTCTTGAGACATTTTCTCCAGCTCCAATTCCAAATCTACCAACTCTTGTTTTCTTTTTTCTCCAATTGTCTCCGGAGTAGCCAGTCCCAAAATCTCATCTATAGCTGTCAAAGCAGTATCTTTCAAAGTCCTCCCATCAGAAATCGTCACTGCAGACCACGATATCCCTTCGCTAGAAATACTCGCATCAAACATTTTATCGACAGCCAAACTCAGTTCTGTCTTTTTCTCGGCAAGCTCTTTTACCTTTTCATACTGCTGAATTAGCTGAGATTTCAGGGAAACCTCTGGCAGAGTCAACACCACACCACTTTTCGCCCAAGTATCTATTAGAGAAATAATAGAGGAAACTTCATAAAATAAACGCTCTACCAAACTCTTCACAAACTGGTCCTTGGCTCCAATATAGATATAATAATCCGGTTTCTTCGTCCCATATTTATCGGTATAGAGCATCAATTTATCCAATGCATCCAATTCCTTTCTCACACCATCTACCGTCAACTGTAAATCTCCCACCTTATTTTTGAGCACCTCATCTGAATACAAAATCTGATGAGATTTGTCCAATGCCATAATCTCTTCATAGGTCTTCTTTTTACTCTCATACGATTTCTGATTTTTCTCATAATTACTGAGCAGCTTTTCATAATCATTTTTCCTGTTGGTAAATTCATTTTCAATCGCTTGTATCGCCAAACTCAGAGAGGTATGAGCATTTTCTTGTTGATACAACAGAGCTTGATAAGCCTTTTCTGCCTGTAAAATTGCAAGTTCTCTTTTAGAAGTATCCTGAGCCTTTTCCAAAGCTCTCTGCTCATTTTCGAGATCAATTTTCGCTTGTTCTAGTTCATTATCTACTTCATAACTATCCATTTTTGCAACCACTTCACCCGCTTTCACCAAATCTCCCACTTTTTTATAGACTGCAGTAATTTTTCCAGTATTTTGAAAGGTCAATTTTTGCGTACTAGAAAATTTCGCCTTCCCATTCATCGTCAACACATTACTAATATCACCTTTCTCTACCACCATATCGTTAGAAAGATAATCACTACCAGCCGCCTCCTGAGAAAAGAAATGCTGATACGCCCATCGTCCACCTCCTCAAACCAAAACCAATCCCCCTATCAAAAAAAGCCATTTTTTCCAGCCCATTGCAAAAAGTTTGTGAATTCGTGTCATCCTACGCTCATAGAAAATAAAAACTACTAAGATAATAACGAAGAAGGAGACTAAACCGTGACAGAAAAAGAAAACCTTGTTTTTTAGTCCTATTTTTTTATAGTACCAGAATGTATAAAATCTTCGGCTGTAAAGTAAATAAATTCTACATCAACCAACGACTCACCTATTATCAAACCAAAAACGAATCGCTGGAAACTACCTTGCTCATCGCTACCTGTGTCGTCACAGACAGAGCAAAAAATAAACGACTCAAAGAGGCAGAAAAAGCATTAAAAAGCTGATTGAACGTCGCTATTACCGGTTGTGGAACGTTGGACAAAGGGAAACTCCTTGCTGAGACAGAGTTTTTTGCTATTTATCCAGAACTCTTGCCCTACCAAAGCAAGATAAAACTATTGGGAGAAGCCCCACAACTTACAGACGCCCCTAGTTCAACAGAAAAAGAACCATCAATAAAATCCTCTCTCTACACCAAACATTTCCTAATGATTCAAAATGGATGCGATAACCATTGTTCCTTCTGCCTCACCGTACTCAAAAGAGGGAAACACCAAAGCAGACCACTAACCGACATCATCACAGAAATCCAGCAAATCGAAGCTCAAGGAGGAAAAGAAATCGTCTTAACAGGCGTCAATCTAATGGCACGAGGAGCCAGCACAACCAGAAACCCCACAGAAAGCAAATTTCCAGCACTCTTAGAAACCATCCTCCAACAGACCCACATCCCCAGAATCAGAATTTCCAGCATTTGACCAGAATATGCAAACGACCACTTCTTTGAACTCGCCAACGACCCTAGAATTCTCCCCCATTTCCACTATTCCATTCAGAGTTTTTCAGACAACGTATTGCAAGGGATGAAAAGAAACTACAACAAGAAGCTACTAGACACCGTGCTAAGAAAAACCAGAAACCTCCATAAAACACCCCCTTTCATAAAGGGGGGAATGGGGGATTTTTCAAGGAGAATCTCCATCGGTGCAGACCTCATCGTCGGATTTCCCGGAGAAACAGAAGCAGACTTTTTGGAGACCTTGAACGGCATTGAAACCTACAACATCACCAAACTCCACGCCTTTCCGTTCTCAGACCACCACAAAGGAGAGACCGTCCCTGCTTCCCTCTACTCTCACCAAGTACCACAAGAAATAAAAAAAGAAAGAGAAGCCAGACTCTTAGTAATGGGTGAAACCATCAGAAACGCCTTCATTGCGGACAATGCCTGAACCACCCACGAAGTCTTGATAGAAGAAAAAAAAGACGGGAAACGAAAAGGCTGGACAGAAAACTACATCCAAGTCGAATTGGAAGGAGCATACGAAAAAGGAGAAATCGTGACTGTTACCTTATAGCAGAAAAATCTATCAAAAAGAATGAATCTAGAGAGTATTACTTAAAGATGATTTCTTCAATGGTTTGTTGATATCACAAGGTTTGGAGCTGGTGGTTGATGTATGTTAGGAGCTCTTTTTTTCTTTTGAAGCTTTCTATTTTTGTGGCTTGGTCGTTGGTTTTCAAAAAGAGTTTCCCGTTTCTGACGTATCCTTCGATGGGTTCTTTGTCTCTGATGACGTTTTCAGCTTTTTTTTTAATTTGGAAAAAATCTTTTACGGTCTGGAGGGCGATAGTTCCAATCATTTTATTTCCGCGGTAATGTAGGGAGAGGCTTTTTCTGAGGGTGTCAAGGATAGGTTGCATAGAGGGAGTATAGGAAAAGAGGAGGAGATTTGCAAGAAAATTTTCAACTATCGAGAAATCCTGCTTATTCATAGAGAGAAGAAAATTATATTTTGTAAGTGTTCACTGTACATTTAAATAAGTCAATAGTTAGCAGAAAGGCTAGCATAATTTTTTTCAAAATTATGCTTACTTGTATTTCGAAGGGAATGAGCAATAGAAAGAAGTATAGCAAAAACTTCAGCTCATTT
>JAITQZ010000050.1 GCA_031288635.1 Candidatus Peribacteria bacterium
TCCTCCATGTGGGCGGCCATGATGCTGGTCTTCAATGACACCGGCTCCCGCCCCGGGGAAGCAAGGGCCCTTACCTGGACGGATATTGATACGCAAAAACTGATGCACGATAGGAGAAAAACTACAAGTTATATGTCAGGAGCTCCGAAAAAATTGACTCCTTTGTGGAGAAAAGTGTCTGTTGACTTAGAAAGTACCCGTACTGATTTACTTCGTGCTTATTCTCAAACTCCTTTTGTCCCTACGAATGAAGCGGAGAGAGCCAAGGTTTGTGAGGAAATCTTGAACATTCAAGCCAGCGGGCTGGCAAAAAGGCTACTTCATACGGGAATGCAAAAAACCGTGATTGGGATTTCTGGAGGGCTGGATTCTACGCTCGCTTTTCTAGTGATTATGAAAGCGTATGAGAAACTCGGCATTAGTCCGGAGAACTGTATTGCTATCACGATGCCGGGCTTTGGCACTACGGGAAGGACGTATCAAAATGCTTTATCACTTGTTAGTGCTTATGGAGCTACGTTGAGAGAGATTTCTGTGAAGGACGCTTGTTTACAGCATTTCAAGGATATTGGACATAGTCCTGAAGTTCACGATATTACTTATGAAAACACGCAAGCTAGGGAGAGGACTCAGATTTTGATGGATGTTTCCAATAAGGAAGGAGGATTGGTAATTGGGACAGGAGACCTTTCTGAATTAGCGTTGGGGCGATGTACGTATAATGGCGACCATATGAGTATGTATGCGGTGAATACTTCTATTCCCAAGACGCTTGTGCGTTATTTGGTGGAGTATGTGGCTCAGCAGACAAAGAAAAGTGAATTGCAGCAGACGTTGGGGGACATTTTGGAGACTCCTGTGAGTCCGGAGTTGTTGCCTCCGGATGTGGCGGGAAATATTCAACAAAAGACGGAGGATACGATTGGTCCGTATGTGCTTCACGATTTTTTTCTGTATCATTTTATGAGGGGAGGAGCCAATCCTCAGAAAATTCTGGATATAGCGGAGATAACCTTCAAATCTGATTATGACCGCGAGGAGATTAGGAAATGGTTGAAGAAGTTTTTGAGCAGATTTTTTTCTCAGCAGTTTAAGAGAAGCTGTTTGCCAGATGGACCGAAGGTAGGAAGTGTGAGTCTTTCCCCGAGAGGAGACTGGAGGATGCCGAGTGATGCACAGGTGAAGCTGTGGTTGGAGGAGGTGGGGGAGTAGCGGGTTGTTTACTTGATGATGTCTCGATTATTGAGATAATAATCAATTGCATATTCCTTTTTACCGAGATATATTTTTCCGTTTCTTTCTTTGATAGAAATTCTATACCTTTCTCAATGTCAGACAGGAAGTACAGCTCTTTCTTTGATTTTCTTTTCCATTTCAAAAAAAGGCAAGATAATGAAATCGTCTCTTTCCTCTCCGTGAAGCACGAAAATATAATAGACATTATTAGCATTATGTCTTTCAAAAGAAGCTTTTCTTACATCGAAAATATAGGTGTTAAATTTATTGAGGTTGGCAGTTTTGACCTGAATAGAGATAAGGGAGTTTTCTTTGATTGCTACAATATCTATACCAACATCAACACTCATAATACTTGCATTAAATCCTCTAAAGAGTAACTCGCTACATACTAAATGCTCTCCAGCTTTTCCAATAAATCAGCTTTCTATTTTCGTTTTTTCTTCCTCTGTATCTTCCTCCATTTCTTGTTCAGTGGTTTCTTCAAAGGTTTTGTGGGGATTGAGAGCGTACATAGAAGGAGCAACTTTGATAAAGTCTGAATTTTTCCCTTTATGTTTAATATCCATAATAATTTGAGCATTGATGCTCGCTTCGGGAGTTTTTCCTGTGGTTTCAAAAAATCCTTGTTCTAGTGCGAGTTTGGTAATGTCTCTGTAATGAAGGGCTTTCTTCTCCTGTCGGAGGACACGCTTTGCAGCTTCTTTGAGGGTAGTCATAAGGGGTATCGAAAAAGGTAAAAGGGTAATAGGATAATATGAAAAAAGGCTGAATTTCAATGGTGAGTGGTTTGTTGGGAATGGTATTTTACAGGAGAGAGGAGGAAGAAGTAGAAGAAATATTTTTGGTGTGTGATTTTTTTGTTAATGGCTTTATGCTTTTATCGAAATCACTTTCAAACATTCTTATTTCTCTATCTCTATACAACTGAAATTCTTTTTCAGCTTTTTCTATTGCCTGTTGATGGGAAATAGTACCTTTATCTGGTAAAACTTTCATTTTTAAGAGTACAAGCTGGTTATCTAAATAGCTTATCCAATCTTGCATAGACATTGGATTGAGAGACAGAGCTTGCAATTCCGCATAATCCAAAAATTGTGATGATAACAAATTCAATTTTGTCAACTCTGCCTCATTCAAATAATTTTTTGCTATTTTCACATCATCTCTTGTAATATAATTTCCCTTAAAATTTGTCATTCAAATCAAAGGTTTCTCGTTATCCACTCTCTCATAAATAATCTCTGCTGCTGTATGTTTATGTACTGCAAAATGAAGTTTGTTTTGTACGGTAGCAAAGAATTCCTTGGTAATATCTTTTCTGGGGTCATAGTCTATTGCAGTTGCATAAATATCAGTGATTTGCTGATAAAAATTCCTCTCACTGGCTCTAATATCTCTAATTCTTTGTAAAAGTTCTCTAAAATAACGATTTCCTCCTTGTTTCAACCTTTCGTCATCCATTGCGAATCATTTTTGAATATATTCGTGTAATCTTTTTGTCGCCCAAATACGAAAACGAGTCGCAATCTGGGAGTGAACTCTATATCCGAGTGCGATAATAACATCTAAATTATAATGTTCTACTTCTCTTTCCACTTCACGAGTTCCTTCCAATTGAACTAGTGCAATATTTGCACAAGTTGATTTTTCGTTTAATTCTCCTTCTTTGTAGATATTGTTGATATGTTTAGTAATTACACTTCTATCAACATCATAAATTTCTGCAAGTTGTTTTTGGGTAATCCATACATCTTCATCTATGAATTTTACATTAATGTTGGTGATTCCATTTTCGTCTTGGTATAGGAGAATTTGATTAGTGGAGAGTTTTTTGGGATTAGCAGGAAGAAGTTTTGATTTTGTCATAGGGGAATAATATGAATAAAAGGCTGAATTTCAATAAGTAGTTGATTGGGAAGGGAAAAAAGTTTTTTTTAATGTTGTAATTTATAGAATCCTCCTAATTTCATCTTCAATTTTTGTTTTGTATAGAAGTATTACTTCAATAGGATAGCTTTCTTTAGTATCGTAAAAAGTCATTGCAGAATGAATAAGCCAATCTTGAAGTATATCAACTAGTTCTTTGGGAAGATATATTCTTTTTTTAAAATCTAAAAAACTATTTTCCTAAAATCATCTCTTCCACCTCACATCTCGCCTTCTCATAAATCTCCCTTGCTTCTTGCTCTTTTCTCCTTTTCATAATAATTATTTCATCTATCTTTGCAACAATTTTATTTTGCACTTCTAGAGGCGGGAGAGGAATTTGTGTCTGTTCAAAAATAGTCTTATCAAGTCTTCTCCTTCCTGTGCTTCAAGTGGTTTTCCCAGAAAATTGACTATAAATACTATCTTGAAACAACATATAGAAAATATACTTATGGTTTACTCCTTCTTTTGCTTCAATGATATAGAACTCTGTCGAAGTATAAGCAAACTCATCTTTCAATGTCTCATCCACATAAATATATTTTTTGTTGAAAATACTTGGCTCAATTCTGGCAAATAGAATGTCTCATTTTTTTATGATATTTCTCCCAGCTACTTCTTTATAAGGTCTATAAATAACCTTTTTTATTTTTCAGTCATCAGTTTCTGGAAGTCAAACATAAGGAACTGTTTCATCTTCCTTGAAACTTGGTTTCTTTCTTGCTGGGTTAATAGTTGCAATATCTCTTATCTTTGCACAGGCATATTTGCTTGAGAATTTAGGAACTCCCTTGTAATTTTCTACATCAAATCTCTTCATTTCACCTAATTCGCTCAACTTCAACCCAAAAATCTTTTCTTCCTTCACTTCTTTATACTCAATTCCTAACTCATCCAACATAAAATCATCTATACTTTCAAGCAAAACCTTTGCTTCTTGCTCTTTCTGCTTTTTTATTGCCAGAGCTTTATCCATTTTTGCAACGATTTGATTTTGAACTTCCAAAGGCGGAAGCACGGGTATTTTTATTTGTCTCAGCCTTTCAATTGATAGTTTCGCTATGGTTGCTTGTGAGAAATTTGCATTAAATTGCTTTTGAACAATGTCTAAATTTAGGATAATTTCCAAAAACTTCGGCAAAATTTTAGTTGTATCTCTTATCATTAGTTTGGCACAATTTTCTGTTAGAATAAGCTTCTTGTTATAATCTTTTTCTATTACACAGCTTTTCCCAATCGTTCAAGCAATAGAGATACATAAATTACCTTTATCAATATAATAGTTCTTAATCTGATTATATACTTCTTCATTTATATTTTTCAAGCCTTCATAATTAAATACTCCCTCCTTTATATCTTCTACTCTGAGATATTTATATCAGACAAAATCGTTTGAAAAGCTCATTCATAATGGGATTCTCTTTCATCATTTGATTTCTACTATATCTCCCAAAATTTCGTATTTTTCAATACTAAAATCTCTAAGCGAATTAAAATATTCTACATCAAACCTTTCCTTGATTTCCCCCTGACGAACAACAAACATTTTCCCTTGTAAGTCAGGGGCTATTGAAAAACCGATGGATTTTGCATAAACTCCTTAAACTGCTCTGCAATCCTTGGTAATTCGTCATCGCACTTTCTCCCCGTGGCGTCTATTCAGATTTTTTCAGCTGTTGCCATAAAAATGTTGTAGTCAGCTTCTTTCTTCTCTCCCCATTTCTGCATCATTAAAATACTCGATTTTACTCCTGCTCCATAATACCTAAAAGCATCTTGTGGCAATGATACCACTCCCAGTAGCTTGAAATGCTCCAAAATCCACTCTCTCACATATTGCAAACTAGAATTGGTGAGAATTCCATCAGGCAATACGACAGCGATTTTTCCATTCGGTTTCAAAAATTGCCGGAATCTTTCGATAAAAAGGATTTCCGTTTTTTGTGCAGGTCTGGATTTGTTCCCATTTTTTCCAAGCTCAAAGTGGTCTAAATATTCACTTTCGGTTTTCTTTACCACAGCTCCAAAAGGCGGATTGGTGAAAATGTAATCAAAACTTTCAGGTTCAAATCCTCTATTTATTTTGGTAAGGTTTTCAAAGTCTTCTAGTCCATCATAACAAATGACATTCGTATGTCCATCATCGTGCAAAATCATATTCATCTTTGCTACACGAGAGATAGATTCACTGATTTCTATCCCAAACAAATATTTTTCTGCAAACGAGTGCCAATATTCAAAGTTTTCTTTTCCTTCTCTATTAGGGTAGTATTCATCTGCTTGCTCTCTCATCAAATCCAGAGCCTTCAATAAAAAACCTCCCGTTCAGCACGAGCTGTCCAATATTTTACTCGTTCTTTTCATCTCTGGAAAAAGGCTGACACAAAATTTCGTAATCGTATTCGGGGTAAAGTATTGTCCAAAATCCCCTTTGAAAAAATTTCCCATAAATTTTTGGAAGGCTTCCCCTTTGATGTCTAAATCCGTTTTGTTGAAATTTAATCTCTGTAAATGCTCTACCACAGAAGCCAATTCTCCTTTATCAAGTTTGATTTCCTCGTCAAAGACCTGCTTATCTTTTTCCTTTTCTTTTGCATATAAAGTTTTGATTCTTTTCTGTAATTTTTCTGTGGATTCATTTCTTTTTCTCTGAAATTCATAAGGTTGTCAGGGTTTTCTATCTTCTTTTTCATCTGCTACTTTGATAAAGATAATTTTCGCTACTTCACCGAAAGCTGTTGCTGGGTCTCTTTTTCCCCCTCTCCAAATCGTTTGATGAGCTTTTGAAAGCACCGTTTCCAGATTTTCCATAGTTACTGGTTCTAAATCAGTTGTTCCTCCTTTGATGAATGTCCATTCTTCAGGTTTCCCGTATTTAGTAGGAATGTCATAAAAAGCTGTATCAATACTTTCATCTTTTCATTTTTCAAAAAATCTGATGGTTTCCCCCGCAATTGTTCCATAATATTTTGCATTGAGTATCCTTCCATTTCCAATTCCTTGTTTTACTGCTTGTTCAAACTCATTATCGGTAATGTTCGCCTTTTTGAATTCTATCACAAAATAGGGCTGATTTGTTCCTTCTTCGTAAATGACGAGGTCAGCAAGTTGATTTGGGACTCTTTTCGGCATTTCCACTTCCATATCTATGTTCTTCGGCTCGTATTGATATTTGTAAATGAGTTTTAGAAACCATTCAAGTCTGACTTGTTCTTCGGGGTCATTAAGTTTGTATTTTCTGTTTCAGTTTTTGAGTTGTTTATAGGTGATTTTGTCGTCCTGAATGTCTATAATTCAGTCAGCTAAGGCTTTGGCTTGAAAATCGGTAGTTGTCATAGGAAAAAAAAGAGGAAATAAAATTGAATATAAAAATTATCCTTCTCATAAAATCAATGGTGGCATATCGGGTTCTGGAAAATAACGATAATCTACCGCATCTTCTTTACTTCTCATCGCAAAAGAAGAGCCTTTGGTATCGTCTCGTCTTCTGGTTTCCTGTGCGACTTGGTTTCAGCTTTCTAAAAGCTCTTTTTGTCTAGTATATTCACTTTCAATGGCTCTTTTCATTGCACTAAAGGTGTTGATGTTTTTCATTTCCACCCTTGTGCCAAGAGGTGCGTCTGCATTGGCTCTCAACGAAATATTCACGTCCACTCTCATCTGTCCTTTTTCCATATCTGCATCACCCAAATTATTTCGTCTCGCTATTCTCTGGATTTCCTTGGCATATTCTATAGCTTCTTCTGCACTGGTAAAATCGGGGTCGGTGACAATTTCCAAGAGAGGAGTGCCTGCACGATTGAAGTCCAGCAGACTTTTCGTTTCCGTGTGAATCATCTTTGCAGTATCGCTTTCCAAGTGGGCTTCGTGGATATGGACAGCTTTTTCTTCCTCATAGTTATGTATCCGATAATGCACTGTTCCATTTTTGATGATAGGATGGTAGAATTGCGTAATCTGAAACCCCATTGGCAAATCAGGATAGAAGTAATTTTTCCTATCAAAAGCACTAAAAGGCTGAATTTCCGCATTGAGAGCGTGTCCAAAAAGGATTGCCTTGTCTACCACTTCCTGACTGAGCAGAGGTAAAGCTCCGGGTTGCCCCGTGCAGACGGGGCAGATGTGGGTGTTGGGTTGGGTGTCAAAGTTCTGTTCGTTTTTGCAACGGCAAAAGATTTTAGTTTCGCTGTTGAGTTTGAGGTGGATTTCGAGTCCGATAGTGGTAAGGTAGGGCATTCTGTATAAAATGATATTTAAAAGATGGAAAACTGAATTATAAGTCTATTTCGCAAGTTTCCAGAGTAAATGAAGCTTTCCATGTATCTCGGTCTTCATCAATATCAAGCATTCTTTTAACAATAATTTTACCATTCTCAATTCCGGCAAAATTTCGATTTGATGCTTCATAAAGTTTATCGTTAATCACAAAATAAAGATAATCACTCTTTCTTTGTATATTATCCATTGGTAATCTATATCCAGCTATGAAATAATTAGTTCCATCGTTTCGTACTCCTCCATTTTGCATTGATCAACAATCAGTATCTTCTGATGGACAATAGATAACTTCCTGATTCTGTCCATTTTTATCAGTACAAATTTGATTGATTAACCCTTTCCCAACAATTTTATCATAAGTAGTATCTGATAGTTCTTTTAAATATTCGTTATTCCCTTCATAGTTTCTCTCTATTCTTAATGCATACAGAGTACCATAATTACTTTCTGTAGCACATATAATATTTGGTGAAGTAATATCACTAATGATATAAGGACCAAAACCAGCCAAAGAATTGTTAATAATATAGATAGGTGGAATTATAAGTCCATCAGGATATTCAGGTATAATTCATTCTTTTTCTTTGTAAGTACAGTTTTTTGCAGTATTACTTATACTTATTGCGGTAATATTTTTGAGTTCAGAAGTACAAGGTGGAATATTTACCCCTGTCCTAATTTCACTCTTTGCAGAGAGAGACAATTCGCTATCTCTATTTTCTTCAGCTTGCTCTTGCTGTTGAGAAAGGTTTGCAATTTGGCACGGTTTTCCGTCAGCCCCTTCGCAATGGCGATTTTCGATGATGTTGCTAAATCCTTGTTCGAGACGGTCTAAAAATGGGATGTTGTCTGGTCATTTGTGGTAGCAAAAGCTTGCAAAGGCGATGAGAGCGAGGACTACGATTGAAAGTAGTCGGATGAGAGATTTTTTCATAGAAGTTTTTATAAAGAGTAAAAAAGATTTGCATTTTGATTTTTTTTGAGTATACTAGATACTGTTCACGATGGATGTAGAGAGCAATGGTCTTTCTCTCCTACGAAAAGTCCTGTTCCTCTGGTTCAGGATTTTTCTTTTCAATAAAGAACCTCAAATCCTCTAACACCTGAATATCTGGTCAAGTAGCCTTTTTTAATAATTTTGAAGCCTTTTCTCTATGGGGAATAAGCACCCTTCCCAATACCCCTCTCTGACGAAAGAAATGTACTAATGTATTGTAATCTCCATCGCCACTCACGAGATAAGCTTTGGTCAAACCTCATTCTACTACATCTAGAATACTATGGATTGCTATATCAATATCAACATTTCTTTTAGTTTCTCCATTGGGCAATATCATTGTCTCTTTGAAAATGATTTCATATCAGAGAGAACGAAGAAAAGCCACGAATTCACGGGAACTCGGTTTGTAAGTCTTTTGAAAGCTGTTCTACGATAGCACTTCCTCGCCCTTCTTCTTGGATTTTTTCACTGACAGATTTTCCGATTTCTCGGTACAGTTTCACAGTCTGTTTGCTAATAGATTTCAGCATTTCATATCTCGCTGACTGAATTTTTAGGAGCATATCTTGCAGAAAGGTTTGGTAGTTGATGAGTTGAGACATTAAGTCTAGCGAAAGGGGTAAAAATATTCCTTACGAAATAATTTTTCTTATGGTTTGATTCACATAGTCTAAATTTCCGTCGTAAAAAATCAATACATCGTAGACTTCACTAAATTTTTGTTTTGCTACTTTTTCATCAGTATTCAAAAATCAGATTTTTAATAGGTTTTGATACTCAAATCCGTCAATCATTTGTACATCGTTGGGACTATCACCGAGCAAGATTACATTTCTTCTTTCACGGACTTTGGTGAAAATCTCTGGGAAACTCTGCAAAACGGTTTCAGATTTATTGAGCGAATGAATAAGGGGCTGCTGAAAATCGACAGCTTTTCCTTTTTCGTCTCGAATAAATTCGTTTCCGATAAGAGAAATGTTGTCGTAGTTGCACTGGTGATATTCCAGATATTTTTTGATAGACAAAGTCCCCAATCCACCGGCAGACAAGATAACTAACGGGATTTGATATTGGTGAAGCAAAGAGAAAAAAGTTTGATATCCTTCACGAAATTCTATGTTTTCGGATTTCATTGCTTCGTAGATATGCTGTTTTGTGAGTCATTCTTTGATTAATACTTGTTTGTGTTTGGTTCGCCATTCCGTCATTGCCTGTTTTTTTTCTGTCAATGGCAAGCTTTCGTTTTTTTCTATGGGCAAATAGTGGTCGTGGAGAGCTTGGGCTTGTTGTTGATAAGTGGGCGAGAGGTAGCCCTGAGTATAGAGGATAGAAATGAGACTTCCCCCATTTTTCGCTTGGGTAAGGGTTCTATCAAAGTCGGAAAGAAGGTGGAGCTGGTTTGGTCAGTCAGCTTTCATTTGGTTGATGAGGGTTTGGGTATTGGGGTTGATGATTTCGTACATTGAGAAAGGGGGATAGAAATTGGAATTACTTTAAGATTTCTTCTAGAAGTTCGGGAAATGCGTCGGTTCCCATATCTCACAACGTGTAATGTCCGTGATGAGGAAGTTCGATGATGTTTCCTTGTAATGTTTCGTGGAAGATGGTCAGACTTTTTTTCCCTATGAGGTCTTCATCATCGGAAGTAAAATAGGTGATTTCTCCGACTCTGGTGTTGAGGTTTGGGTTGATGGTGAAGTCATACAAGTCTTCTCCTTCTTTTTTTTCTTCCCATATTTTTCGAGGTGCGACGAGAAGGAGTTTTGCGATTTTTTTGTCATTTTCACTGAGTCGGCGAACGAGAAAAGTTCCTCCACAGCTGTGCCCAATGAGGACAGATTTTTCATTGATATCTATATCATATTTAGCGAATGCTTGTTTGAAATATTCATAGCTCTTGTTTCGTGGGGTGGGTATCAGAGGGCGGAATACTTCAATGTTTTTTTGTTGCAATTGGGCTTCAATTCGTGGCAGTCGATGTCAGTTGTAGGTGGGGTCGTTTGCATCATCAGGACATCAATGGAGGAGAAAGACATTAGAAATGTCGGTCATAAGGAGGCGGAAAAGAGATAAAAGAAATTGTTGGTATTTTAATGAAGACAAAAAAACACTGACTAGAAAATATGTTTTTTGCCTGAAAAAGCAACAAGAACTTGCAATTTTTGTCAGATTTTTTATAGTGATGAATACTTTAGTATTGAACAAGCATTGATGTATAATCCTTACGATTTCTATTTCAAAAAGGCAAAACAGGATGGCTACAAAGCGAGGAGTGCTTTTAAGTTGGAGGAAATTCAGCAGAAATTTCATTTGATTACTCGTGATGTTCATAAGGTGTTGGACATTGGTTGTGCTCCGTGAAGCCGAATGCAGTATACGGTGGCTCAGTTGCAGAAACTGCGTGTTCACGATTACCAAGTGATTGGATTTGATTTGAAGAAAGTAGAAATTTCGCTTCCTTGAATGTTTTCGTACGTGCAAGATGTTACGCAGCAGGAAAAAGTGAATGAAATTCTGACTACTCATCAAGTGGCAGAGCATTCCGTTGATTTCATCCAGTCTGATATGGCTCCCAATACGATTGGAGATAAGGAGATTGATGCGATGAGGTCGGTGGCGTTGTTGGAAGAAACCTTGTGGGTCTATGAAAAATATTTGCAACCTCAAGGAAAATTCTGCACAAAAATTTTTATGGGACCGTGATTTGATGAGTATGTTGCGAAGATGAAGCAGTTGTTTGGTGGGAAGAATATCAAAGTATTCAAGCCGAAAAGTTCGAGAAAGGAGAGTAAGGAGACGTTTGTGATTAAGGTATAACTTTTTGTGGGAGGTTTTCCTTGCAAATGGGAGAAAATTGTTTATTATAGGTACGTTTTATTTTATGAGTGATGTAATGCAAGAAGCTGAACTAAAAAAACTGTTGAAACTGACTGCAATAGAGCTAGAACCAGAACAAGTGCCAGCTTTTTTGGAATATTTTACTAATATGAAACAGATGTTTGATGAGTTCTATGCGTTTCCCTTGCCAGAAATAGAGGAAGGAGTGGGGGAGGAAAAGCGTATTGCGTGTTTTACGGAGGGAGCAGTTTTTGGAAATGCAAAAGCGATACTGGCAAATGTGGAGGAAAAGCGTTTGGTAGGCAATGCGATTGCGGTGAAGTCAGCATTTGGAGAGTAGTTTTATTTTTTTTCTGTATATGAAAAGTATCTTGTTCCCGTGTCTGCTTTATCAGGTTTTTCATAGAGGAAGATGTCGAAAAAAGATATGGAATGAGTTTTAGAAGAGAGGAAAAGATAAATCTGATAAAATTTCAAAACTATCTCTTGATTTTACTGTTAAAATCGTCATAGTTGATACTGATTTTAACACTTAGCGTTTATAAATTTATGACTACCACATTCAAGCCCGCAATTCTTTCAGGACAATTACCTGAACACATCGGAGAAACTGTTTCTCTGCGTGGACATCTCCACACCGTTCGTACTGTTGGTGCAAATCTAGCTTTTCTCATTCTTCGTGATAGAAACGGACTTTCTCAAGTGGTAATTGAAGACCCTGCAGAAATTACAAAACTTGATGGAGCGTTAATGGGTTCTATTATTCTTGCTACTGGAACAGTGGCACAAATGCCAAAAGGGAAGTTTCCTTTTGAACTGCAGAAGTCGACGGTTGAAGTGCTGAACAAGGTTATCTATCCTTCACCAGTGGATATTTCCAAAGAAACCATCAACGCTGATGGCGAGACGTTGCACGATAATAAAGTAGTGGTGCTTCGTCATCCGAGACAACAAAAGATTTTCAAGATTGCGGGAATGGTGGAAAAATATATGAGAGCTTTTCGAGATGAAAATGATTTTACACAGATAAACAGCCCAAAAATCATCTGATTTCCAACAGAGTGAGGAGCAGAACTTTTCGAGATGGAATATTTTGGTCGTAAAGCCTATCTTGCACAAAGTCCTCAGTTTTACAAACAAATGATGGTTCCGGTGTTTGAAAGAGTGTACGAGATTGGAAAAGCGTATAGAGCAGAAAAGAGCAATACTAGTAGACATACGACAGAAATTTTGATGCTCGATATGGAAATGGGATTTATTGATAGTTTTGATGATGTGATTGAGATGACTGAGAGGTTTGTGAATTATGTAATTGATCACACGTGGCAGGAAGGAGAGAAACTTTTACTTGAGTTAGGAGCTACGAAGCCTTTATTAGTTGAACATTTCCCTCGCATTAGTGTGGATAAGTTGCACGAACTGATGAAGCAAGAGACAGGAGAAGACCATATTGGAGAAAAGGATTTAGCACCGTCGGAGGAGAAGTTTATTTGTGAGTATTCCGCGAAACATTGGAATGCAGATTTTGTGGTTGTTGATGGGTTCCCACGGTCTGACGCGAAATTCTATCATCATCAAAATGTTGAAAATTCTGCAATAGCAGATAGAGCTGATTTACTTTTCAGAGGAGTAGAAATTGTTACGCTTACGCAACGTGAAGTACATTATGAAAAGTTGGTTGCTCAGATTTCTTCTCAAGGATTAAATCCTGACCATCCAGGATTGAAGCATTATCTGGATGCGTTCAAATATGGAATGCCAGAAGAATGAGGATTTGGGTTGGGGATTTCCAGATTTGTGCAAAAAGTGATTGGATTGGATAATATTAAAGAAGCTGAACTTTTTCCAAGAGATATGCAGAGATTGACGCCGTAAACAGAAGTATTTGGATAGATAGAAGGTAGGTAATGATTCCCATACGTAGGGAGGTCATTACTTTTTTTGAAAAAAAAAACTCATAATATTTGACTTTATATTTATTTTAAATATACTAAGAGGGTATTTATTTGTGTTTTCAAAAAAATGACTACTCTGGATGACGAAAAAGATGACTCCCATCTAAATAATAAGAGAGAAGACCTTGGTTGGGAATACTATGGAAGATTTGACGGAAGTTCTGATAAATTGACTACTGATTCTGTTTCGCGTTCCCTTTCACAACCTGTGCTGCTTTCTCCACAACAAAGAAATGCCGCTCTTTCTGAGTTTGTTGCAAAACATTGAATGCCAAGAGTCTATGATGTAGAGACCTATTATAGTGATGGTAAACATCCTTATTATCAGCTTTGCTATCAGTTTTTACAGGAAAAATATGTGTATGGAGAAGGGTATTCGTTAGAACCTTTTAAAGAGTTCTATGAAAAAGTGTTTTCTAATGATTTGTTAAAAAAATCGTTTACTCAAAGTGTTTTTTCTTATCTCAAGGATGTAGGTATTGATATTAACCAACCTAGTTTACCAAGTCAACGTAAGGCACCAATGCTTTTTGCTAACATCAAGGCAGCGAAGTTTGTAGGAGACTCTGGAGAAGCTGGAAAAATCTGGTTGATAAGAATGTTAGCCTACCAATTTATAAGATATCTCCAAAAGAATCCTGATTTTTTCAGACAACTTGTTGTCCGAAGTAAAACTCAATAGTATACTTTCTTTTGATTTTTTCTGGCTGATAAGTATACTCTCTTTTGTTTAGTTGTTAATCTATAGAGCTAATGCTAGAAATAAAGAATCTTTCTGTTAAGGTGGGAGAAAAACAGATTTTACATCAGCTTTCTCTTACGTTTGGACTAGGGAAAAATTACGCTATTCTGGGGAAAAATGGGAGTGGGAAATCTTCCTTTGCGATGACGTTGATGGGACATCCGAAATATGAGGTTGTTGCCGGACAGCTTGTTTTGGATGGAGAGGATTTATATGCGTTTTCTCCTGATGAGAGAGCTAAACGTGGAATCTTCTTAGCCTTTCAGAATATTCCTGAAATTCCCGGTATCAAACTGTTTGATTTTTTGAAAGGGGTGTATGATGTTGCAAAGGGACAGACGACGACGTTTCTCAGTTTCAAATCATTGATTGAACCTTTGTTAGATGAGCTGAAACTCAGTAAGGAATTTTTGTGGAGAGATTTGAATGTGGGGTTTAGTGGCGGGGAGAGGAGAAAGTTCGAGATTTTGCAGATGAAATTACTGCAACCCAAATATATTATTCTGGATGAGATTGATAGTTGACTAGATGTGGATGCCTTCAAAGTGGTTTCTGCTTTACTGGCTTCTCTCAATTCTCCAGAGAATACGTTTATTGTCATTACTCACATTTTTTCTATTCTGAATGTGCTGCCTGTGGATGAAGTAATAGTCTTGCGTAAAGGAGAAGTAGTAGAAACAGGCGGAAAAGAAGTAGTGGAGAGAGTCCAAAGCGAAGGGTTTGAGTAATGTTTGTGAATTACTTGCAAACAGGGGTATTTTTTGTATGTTAGTTTTAGTTTTATGTTCGTATTTCTTATGATGACAGTGAAACTTTCTGCTGCACAACTTCTTGTGTATGAAGCTCTCCTCAAAATTCCTAAAGGGAAAGTCATTACATATGCTACGTTAGGGAAATATATCTGAATGCATCCTAGAGCTGTTGGCAGACTATTGGCGTGGAACCCAGAACCAGATCGTTATCCGTGTTTCAAAGTGGTGGCTGCGGATGGAGATTTGAGAGGATTTGCTTTAGGATTAGAAGAAAAAGTGAAAAGGCTGGCGGCAGAGGGAGTAGAAGTTGTTAATGGGGTCGTCCCCCAAAAATATTTTTACTATTTTGACTAATCGGATGCTCAGCTTTCTAAAAAACTTATTCAAACCCAAAGTAGAACCGATGAATGTTATTCATCTCAATAAAAAACATTTGTTGGACAACTTCGTCTATCTCAAGACACTAAAACCTCAAGCCAGACTTTTCCCTGTGGTGAAGTCCAATGCATATGGACACGGTTTAGACCAGATGTTGCAAGTATATAAAAATGTAGAGGTGCCGTATCTCGTGGTAGATAGTTTCCCGGAATACAGTATTATCCAGCGTCATAGTAAGCATAATGTATTGGTACTCGGTGAGACGTATTCCAAAAATTACAAGGAATTCGATTTGAAAAGGACAGCATTTGCAGTATATAATGTGGAGACCTTACACGGATTAGGGAAATTGAAAAAAAAACTGTATATCCATCTTTTCCTCAATACGGGGATGAATAGAGAGGGGATTCAGCCTTCTTTTTTGGAAATGGTTTTGCATACTCTAAAACTTTATCCACAATTGGTTGTGGAGGGGGTAATGTCGCATTTTCATAGTGCAGATGATTCCTTTGTAGGAAAACTCTCACTTCAACAGGGAAGCGATTCTTTACAGGAGCAGATAGCTCTTTTTAAGCAGATGTATTATCAGATTTTAGAATATGGGCATACTCCGAAATGGAGACATATCTGAGCAAGTGCAGGACTTTTGAAAATGGAGGATGATTTTTTCAATGCGTATCGTCCAGGGTTGGCTTTGTATGGGTATAATCCTTTGTCTCCGGAAGACCCGTTGTTTGAGAGAGGAGAAAAATTGAAACCTGCTTTATCGTTATCTAGTAGTATTGTTGCATTAAATGAGTTGGTAGCAGGGGAGGGGGTGAGTTATGGTTTGAAATGGACAGCTTCGCAACCAACGCTTACGGCAACGCTTCCCTTTGGGTATTTTGAAGGGCTTTTTCGTGGGTTGAGTGAGAAACTCTTTTTTCGTCGAAATAAAGAGCTCGTGGGGCAGATTTGAGCGATTTGTATGAACTTATGTTGTTGCTTGGGGAAAGAGAAAATGCAGATTGGGGATCAGGTGCGGATTATTGAAGCGGTCAAAGATTCTCCTTTGAGCGTGGAGCATTTGGCTCGTGAAGCAGGAACCATCCCGTATGAAATTTTAGTAAAATTAGAAAGGGGCATCAGGAGAGTAGTAGAATAGGACAACTTTTTGCTAGTTTTGATTGAGGTTTTCTCTGGGCTTTTGGAGCTTTTCCTCTTGTTGTTTTTTTTTTGATATGCTTCAATTTCTTCTTTATCTTTCTCTGTCAAAGGGTAAAATCCCAATAACGTATTAAAAATATCACAAGCTTTTTCTGGGGAAAAACTATCTCGTATTCAGTTTTCTATTGCACTATTTCTTCGGTCTTCTGTGGATCAAACATGACCTATTTTGCTATAATCTTTTCCTTCTCTCATTTTTGTGTCTTATTATATAAAGGTATATGATACTATACATATTTGTGGTAATAATACAATAGAAGATTTATTATTTTCTGATTTTTCTATTCTGATTTGAGCTTGGCTAGTATGGTTTCTCCGTCAATGACCTTTTCGCCTTCTTTTACGAGGACTTCTATGTTTTTATCGAAAATGATACTTACTTGGGAGCCGAATCTGATGAGTCCAATGATTTCTCCTTGTTGGACTTTGTCATCTGGTTTTATATAGGAGACCACTCTTCTCGCTAGAAAGCCAGCAATCTGTATCACTCTAAAGCGAATCCCATCTTCTCTTTCAAAAAGCATTGCGTTGTATTCGTTTTGGAGTGTTGCCTCCAAGGAGCCAGCATTTTTTGTTGCATTTTTCTTCTTCCCTGGAGTATAGGTTTGTTTGATGAGGGTGGCATTGCTAGGGGCTCTTTGGTAATGGACATCAAAAGGGGTCATCATAATGACTACTAATGTAGCTCCAGAGCCGATGCCTTCGATAAAATTATCTAAGACTTTATGATTATGTTTGTAGAGTGGCGTGTCAGCGGTAGGGTTTTCGATGATTTTGATAACTCTCCCATTAGCAGGGCTAACAAAGAGTTCTTCGCTTTTTGGTATGGTACGGTGAGGGCTACGGAGAAAATAGAGAAAGTAAAATAGTACACACAAGGTTACAGCTCCCAGAACTGTTATGAGGAGGAGTTTGAGGCACGTTTTCAGGGTTTTGAGATACTTGTTCATGGTGATGGGAAGGGTAAATTTCTCTCTTAGTATAAAAAATTTGCTCTAAAAAACAAGAAATTTAGTAATAGAGGGAGGTAAGGGAAGAATTCTGCCTTGACTTTAGATATATATATTCGTATATATAAATAGTAAATAAAATATTAATAAATTTTAATAAAATTAAAGTATACACTAAAAAAAAGCTTTTATATGGTAAAGAAAAAAAATGATGAAGCTGGGCCAAATCCTTTGCCCGAGGTAAAAAAGGAAGAACAAAGAGGTAAGAAGACATTGGTCTTGGATACGAACGTTATTTTGCACGATGCATCGTGTTTGAATAACTTTCAGGAGCATGATATTGTGATCCCGATGGCGGTTTTGGAGGAATTAGACACCTTCAAAAAAGGTACTGGGCAAATTAATATCAGTGCTAGAGAGTTTTGTCGTGTTGTGGATAAACTCACCGAAGAAAAAATCTTTAATGGTGGGGTCTCTCTAGGTGAAGGACGAGGGAAACTTCGAGTGTCTTTAGGAGTACATTATCCGGAGATTTTCAAAATATCTCTCTCTGATCCTGCAAAACCTGATCATCAGATTTTGGCTACTGCTTATAGCTTACAGCAGCAAGGGGAAAAGGTTGTTTTGGTCACGAAAGATATTAATCTGCGGATGAAGGCAAAAGGATTTGGAGTATTGGCCGAAGACTATCGTAGTGATAGGGTAGAAAATTTGGATATTTTGGCAAAACCTATTCGACCTATTGCTTTTCAGGATGTTGCTCTTCTCTCAGATTTGAAAGAAAATGATTTCTTTCGTTCGGAGGGGAAACTCTTTTACTGGCACCAAAAGAAACTCCGTCCACTTTCGACGGTTAAACGGAGTTGTGTAGGAATCCTCCCTCGAAATGATGAACAGCAGTTGGCTATGGAAATGCTGTTGAACCCTGATATTCTCGTAGTTGCCATTACTGGCAGTGCGGGTACAGGTAAATCACTCCTTGCATTAGCTGCTGGGATTGAGCAGCAAAAAAGTTCTCGTACTGGGGAGTATGAAAGTACCAAAAAAAAGAAGGCTGCTCGGAAAGGGGCTGAAATTGCTCAAACGTTTTATGAGGAGGTTTTCGTTACACGTCCTATAGTTCCTTTGTCCAATAAGGATTTGGGAGCTTTACCGGGTGATTTAGAAGACAAAGTGAGTCCTTATATGGACCCTTTGTACAAGACCATTGATTTTATCCGTAGAGCAAATTGTGCTTCTCTGGACTCTCGCGATGAGGGCAGGAAAAAATGGATGGAAGAAAGGCGAATTCGGGTAGAAACTGCTCAATTTATTAGAGGAGCTTCAATTCCGAATACCTTTATGATTATTGATGAGTCTCAAAATCTGACTCCGCATGAGGTGAAAACTATCGCAACTCGTGCAGAAGAGGGAACAAAGATTGTATTTATGGGGGATCCCAGTCAGATTGATACCCCCTATCTAGATGAGAAAACATGCGGTCTGTCGTATCTGATAGATCGTGCTGCAGGTCAGCCTTATTTCGCTCATATCAATTTAGTAAAGGGTGAGCGGAGTTTCTTGGCTGAACAGTTGAGTAGAATACTATAAATATAGATTGTAAAATTCTTTTTTGTTCATAGTGTCCGTCATGTTGGCGGGCACTTTTCTATAGAGAAAATACAGAAAGGGGTAATATTGCAGTGAAGGATAATATGAGGTTTTTTAGTTTGAGATGTCATGAACACATTATTTTGCATAAAATAGGAGTTCCGCAAAATCTTGAAAATAGAGAGGAAAAAAATAGAAAGAGAATATGAAAAACTCAATAAACCCCGGTGAAATACGACCCCTCTATCTTCTATCAGAGAAGGGAAAACCA
>JAITQZ010000068.1 GCA_031288635.1 Candidatus Peribacteria bacterium
TTTTATAGGAGTTCCGCAAAATCTTGAAAATAGAGAGGAAAAAAATAGAAAGAGAATATGAAAAACTCAATAAACCCCGGTGAAATACGACCCCTCTATCTTCTATCAGAGAAGGGAAAAACATCAACAACAAGGTTTTCAAAAGCTTTAGGAGTAAGTGATGATACATTACTCAGATCATTATCTCAAAGATTTCTTTGTGGATTAGACCTCCATTTCACCGAAGATGAAGACATTTTCATGTCGGATGACTCTAAAGGAAATAACAAAATGAAGTAACCCTTCGTTTCCTCGTCCCTTAGCCCCGCAAGTTTGCGGGGCTTTTTTCGTTAAAAAACCAAAACAATTACTTTTTATCTTCAATAAAGGACTTGAAAAAACAACCTACTTTACTATGCTTATACGGACAGCATTTTATTTTCTTTTTTTCTCTAATGCTCAAAACAAAACTTCCCCTGATTTCCCTCGCACTCCTGCTCGGAACTTCAGCTTTCTCTCGAGCTAACTACGAAATCAAACTCAATACTACCGACAAAAAAGTCTACATCACCTCTGGAGCCACCCAAATCTCTCTAGAAAACGTCGCAGACTACTTTTCCGGCACCATCGCCAACACGGGCAGTGAACCCACCAACCAACCTGCCTTTTCTGGCTCTGTTCTCAAAGAACTAGAAAGCTGAACCGAACTCGAAAAAGCCATCTACCGAATGTACGAAAACGGCCTCACAATATACAACAACACCACTACGTATCGTCCCAAAGACCTCGTAAGCAGAGAAGAATCGGCAAAATTAGTCGGACAACTCTACCAAGTCCTCCAATTCGAACAAATCAAGAGGGGAGGGGACTGTAATTTCGTAGATACAAACAAATTCAATCTGAGCCTCGCCCCTTTCATCACCAAGACCTGTGAACGAGGAATTTTTCAAGGAAATGGAGCCACCCACGAATTTATGCCTTACGATAGCCTCACAAAAGCACAAGTACTCGCAGTACTCACCAGAATTTTAGAAGGGAAAATGTCCAACGAAACTGCCAATCCACGACGAATTGAATACTACGTAAAAATGAAACAAATCGGAATCACCAACGTAAGCAATCTTGACCTCATCGACCTCCCACTCACCAGAGAAGAAATGGCATTATTGCTCTACAGATTTAAAAATCTCATTATCAAATCCGACGGAACCAATAATCTTGACCAAATCAAAAACCAACTTTCTGAGAACAGCTCTATCAACTATGAAGAATTAATTAAAGAGGCTATCAAACAACGAGAACAATCTCACGGCAAATCAAAAAATACAACAAACGGGAATACAAATAGCAGCGGGAATACAAATACAGATAGCAACACCAATACCAACACTGGTTCCGTAACCGGTAGCTGAGGTCTCGACCTAGACATTATCGCAGGAAATAACGCTTTGATTACCAACCCAGAATTCATTGAAGCTATTCACCGAATGTACGACGAAGGCATCACCAACTATAACACACCAGAAGCCTATATGCCATTCAAAACCATTACCCGTGAACAAGTCGCAAAAATGCTGGATAAATTCGCCATCACGACCAAACTAAACATCATCAGAAATACTGCTTCTTGTACGTTCTCAGATGTAAAAACCGACTCAGAATTCGCTTCTTCCATTAAAAACGTTTGCCAATACAGTATTATGGCAGGCGGAAACGGAAAGTTCAGTCCTTCCCAAATAGTAAATAAAGCTGAATTTATCGCAACTCTCATCAGACTCGTTGAAGGAAAATCTCTGGATGAAAGCATCTCTCCACGACGATTCAACTATTACCAAAAAGCCATTGACCTAAGTCTCATTTCTGCTCAAGATACCATCACCTTCTCATCTCCTATCAGCAGATACGAAGTAGCCGTCTTCCTCTACAGACTCAAAGTCAGACTCACAATGTATAATAATCTCAACAACACCAAACTTCCCGACGAAATCGTTCATACCCTAGAAGATACCACCACTACCGGAAATTCAAAACAATCCGCAAAAATCTTTGTAGATGTCCCTACGATAAACAATTCAACCTTCACTAACGGATACGTTGAAATCTTCGGAGAAAGATATAAAGTCAGAAAAAATACATTCAACAGCTACAACATCTGAACAAACAGCTTTGTACGATACGGCGACCTCATTGATATCACTACTGACCAATACGTCGGAACGCTCACCTTCACAATAACCAATAGTACCTTAACCGAAGGAACCATCCGCCTCACTGCAATAAACCAATCTTACTACATCCAACCAGACAATTCCACAACAACGTATTACGGATTGAAGCAAGCATAACCTATCACAACATATATAGGACAGACCATCATCCTCAACAAAGCGAAGGAGTTTGTCCTTTTTTATATTCGTCATTATCTCTCCATTACTGCAATCACCTTCAGAGCAATAGCAAACAACAAAGGAATTAGACAAAAGAACCACCGCTAACCAATCACTATCAATCAAAAAATCATCTGCTAACCAAAGTATAGCACAAAATAAAAACATCCTCTTGCAATACTCACCAACATTCATACAACACAATTAAACCAAGCAATAACAGGGCTGGTTCTCCTATCAGAATTTTTTTATCTCTTACTCCATCACTTTCCAAATGAACGACATCAGAGCCATCTTTGACATCGGGAACGAGACCATCAAAGCAGTAGTCTTTGGTCGCGACAACGACAAAGACATCATCCTCGCCAAACAAACCGAGCCAGTCCTCGGAATGAGAAAAGGAAAAATCATCGACGCCGAAGCCTTCACCAACACCCTCAACAAAATCATAGAAAATTTCATCAAAAAACTTGGGGGAGACTTCATTGAAAAAGTCTATCTCGGAATCTCTCATCCTGAGATGATAACCAAAAGGATTATCGAGGGAAAAAGAATTATGAACGACGAAGTCGAAGCAGACGACCTTGAACACCTTTCTAGAATTGTTGCTGATATCGCCAACGAAAACAATTACGAAACCATCAAAATCGTTCCGGTAGCTCGAATTGTTGATGAGGTGAAAAAGGAAAAAGACCCCATTGGTCTGAAATGCAAAAAACTTGAACTGATGGCGGACATCTTCCTTATCCCAAAAAATTACTATAACGGACTGATAGATGCCTTTGATAAAATCGGGTTAGAGGTCTCTGATATTATCCCAAATATCCTTGCAGCAAGTGAAGTAGCTGTAGATTATGACCACAAAGACCTCGGAACAGTCCTGATTGATATCGGGAAAAATCAGACTTCTTATGTCATTTACGAAGACGGATATCCTCTAGGCTATGGAACCCTTCCTCTGGGAGGCGAAGAAATCACCAAAGACATCTCTATCGGAATGCAGGTCGACATCAAAGAAGCCGAAAACATCAAAAAAACCAGTGGAACAACAATTGTCGATAGCGAAACTCCGATGGAGATACCCCTTGATATCCATTTCTTAGCAGAGATTATCAGTGCAAGATACGAGCAAATCTTCCTCAAAATCAACAAACATTTAGAAAATCTAGAAAAAGACTGAAGACTTCCCGGCGGTATCCTCCTCATCGGAGGTGGCTCAAAAACCAAAAACCTCGACTACCTCGCAAAAGATACCTTTAAGTTAGCAACCTTCTATGGCAAAGACCAACTAGTAAATATCGGAGACCTCTCTAATAATGTCCAATTTGTGAACGTTCTCGGCTGCTATTATTGGTCAATGAAATATATGGACGAAAAGAGAGGAGGAGGAATAAAAATCTGAAAACTTGGAACAAAAATTGGTGAATTCTTCAAAAAGTTGTTTTAGACTATTAATAATGCAAAAGATGAGCAATCTACCCTGCAAAACAAATTGTAAGTTAAACCCACCTATTCCTTGTGAAGAAATTCAATATCATTGAGAAAAGAAAGGAGATTTCTGTAAAATACACCTTGATATTCAAGAACAACTTGCTGAAACAATCAGCGAGTTATGAAAAA
>JAITQZ010000032.1 GCA_031288635.1 Candidatus Peribacteria bacterium
TGTTCTTAGAGTTTCACGAAATCCTTTCTCCATTTCCATTCTGTGACGTCTATATTCTGCAGTGTGGGTATGTCATTGGGAAATACTCTGTAAAATATTCTTATTGTGGATTTTGTTGGCACTTCCTTCTATGGTTTTCCCTCCGATTCCATTGGCTTGGATAGCTGCTAGAACATCTCTAGCCTCCTGTATATCCGTACTAAATATAAAAGGTTCTAGGGTTGCCTTACTATCGTTGTTTTGGCGGTTAAATTGTTTAAATACATAAAGAAAAAACTGTAAATCGGTTAGGTCATATACTGTAGTTTCATTATTAAAATCAATTGTTCCTTTCTCGTCTTTTTCTTCTAATCTAATAGCACTAATTACAGTATCTTTAAAGAAAATCACATTGTGTACTTTTGTTAGTATTTGTAAGTAGGTTTCGCCTCCTTCAGTTTCTGTCGCTAAAAATTCGTTCATTTCTTGACTTAGTACTTCTAACGTTTTACTCCCTTTGTTTTTTAAGATGTCGGTTTTTTTTCTAAAAATTTGTGTTGCAATATCGAAATCTTTTTTGATGTCATTGTTTTCTGTTATTTTATATTCTCGTCGTACTCTACTTCTGTAGTCCATATTTTTTTTGAAATAATGGGCAGTGATTTCTTTTGGGTCGTCGATTTGTTTATTTACTATATGGATTAATGTATCACGGTAATACTCAGAGGTGAAAAAATTTATCATTGTTTCTTCATTTCCAAAGAATTCTTTATTTTTTGGGGTATTGATAAAATCATTAAAAGCCTGTACGATATCCTTATTGAAGTAAAGGTTTTCTTGAAATTCACTGAACTGTTGGTATTGGGTGAGTTGTTTGAGTTTTTGGTATGCGGGGTCATTTGGGTTTGCTTTTTCAGCGGTTTGTAGATAGGTTTCTGCTCTATATCTTTTGATAAAGGGGACAATCTCCTCAGATGTTAGCGTGGCTCGCATTTTTTCTGGAATTCCCAAGAAACGGACGATGTCTTCATCCTTTTTATTTTCATTATGCCACTTAGAAATCTCTCCACTACATCGATGAAACTCTACGCTATCTTGGATGCCTTGTGCGAGTCCAGAAAGTCTGGCAACTTCTACAACTTTTTCTTGTTTTTCTCTTTCTTCTATTAGGTTGTTTGCATATTCAATATCTGCTTTACTGGGAGATGTGTTGGGGTTCTTTTCGTTATGTTCTGGTTTTTTCTCTGTTTGGATATCAGAATTTGCCTCTTTAGGTTTAGGAGCTTCAATGGGTTGTAGTGGTATTATTTGTTTTTCAGATTCTGATGTCATCGTTTCAAGATTCAAAATAAAATACATCTAATGATATTCAGAAAACCAAAAAACGCAAAGAAATCAGCTTTTTTTTGCTATTGTACCCTTGCCTTTTTAGGTTCTCGTGATAAAACCACTATAAGGCTGTTTGCTCTCCATCGCGGTGAGGTAATGAGCAATTTCGTTTACATCAATTTTTTGCTGTTCAGCTCTGTCCGTAGTAGTTAATTGAGAAATTTGTGGAGTAGCACGCTTGAGAAATTGGTAGAGTCCATTTTCTTTGTCATTGCTCGTCCTTTGTCTGTCTTGTTCTCTTTTTTTACTGTTGAATAGCTGACTTAGGAGAGGAGAGGTAGTTGCTAATTTCTCGTCTTGTTGAGGAGAAGGCTTTTCTTCTTCACGTTCAGCGGGATTTAGGGGCTGTTCAGCAGTTTCTACCTGAAACGTTTCCTCTCCGGCAATAAGGGTATAGAGATGTAACATTTCTTTTCTAAAAAGAGCACAGGTTTCTGCGTCAGTCAAACTTTGGTCTATTAGCTGACATAAATGATACATTCCGGGCGTGTTTGCTATGGTATATTGGTCATAGTGAGGTAGGTCAAAGAGAGAAAAAACAGACTCAATCGCTCTGTTTTTCTCAATATGAAAAGCGAGGATTTCTTGGTCTACAGGAGAAATTGTAGGTGAAGAGAAGGTTACTTCGTTGGCAAGTTTTGCTTTGGTCTCTAGACTCGTGAAGAGTGGTAATTTGAAGAGCACTTTATTTGCTTGTGTTCTGTTGAGGTGATAGGAGTCAGATTTTTCTTCTGCTTTACCGAATTGTAAAAGGGTATTGATAGCGAAGTCTCCTGTGGCCATATTGTAGGAGAAATTGATGGGTGTTGGAGCAGTGGTGCTTTTTTGAGAAGAAGGTTCATTATTGAGTGCTCCAGAGAGTTGTAGGTTTCCGTTATTGATTTTGAGACCCTGTTTCAAGTCAAAATTGAATTCTTGGAGGAAGTTGATTTGCTGGTCAGTGGTGAGGTCTAGATACTCTTGAATATAGGCAAACACTTGTTCCAATGCTTTCAAGGTCGGAGTGTTTTTTTCGAGGAAAAATTGCTGTTTTTGTTGCTCTACATAGGTTTGCATTTCGGTTTGCAATTGGTTCAAGATTTCATTTTGTCTTTGTTGAGGGATGTGCTGCTGTTCTAAATGGTTCAGGATTGCTTCTACGTTAATTTCGTTGGTTGGGGTGAGAAGGAATTGTTGAGGAGGAATGGTTTGGAGTTCTGGAATAGTTTGCCAGGTAGCGGTAAGTCCTTCGTTTCTTCGTTTTGCTTCTTCTTCAGAGGGGATATGTAGTTGTTCTTTTTCGGTGACGAGCTTGTAGACATCAGGGTTGGTAATCAAGGTTTCAGGTTTTATCTGGCTGAGATTGGTTTTTGGGGATGTTGATAGAGATTCAGCTTTAGTGATGCTTGTAAGCTTCTGTTCTGGGGTAGAAATGGTTTGGTAGTTCTGTTGCCATTGTTTAGCTCTGGCAGTGGTGGTTCCCTGACCGGTTAAGGCTTTTTGGATGTCGGTAGTTTGTCCTCCTACGATACCATCGACAGAGATGGTTTCATCGAAAAAGATGTTTCCAGCTACCTGAAGCATTACCACTTCTTTTTGGGTCAACTTTTGATTTTCTTGCTTTTTTCTGATGACATTTTGTAGGCTAACGTTATCCTTCCGTGTAGAGAGTTCTTCTGGTCCTGCAGAGAGCACCTTTTCTCTGAGTTCTTGTACGCTTTTTTGGATGAGGATTTTTCTCAAGGGAGATTTTTGATGATGTTGCAAGATGTTGGTAATATGGGTACTAAAGGTCTCCAAATCTGCTTGTAAAGGTAGGGCGGTAATTTCGATGAGTAATTTTGTTTGGGGTCCATCTTTTCCGTCGATTGCAATCGCTTCATCAAAGTGCAAGTGTCCATAGAGTTGCAGTAGTAAAAAATCTGATGAAGTGAGGGAGCGACTTTTTTCAGATGATATTGTTTGTATATGTTGTTCTAATTTTTTTCGCAAAGGGGAATTTTTGCTTAATTGACGGAGCAATTCCTCTTTCTGCGATTTATCTCCTTTTGAAATGGCTCCTTCAAAGGTAGCTAAAAAGCTTGTCCAATGTGCTTGTTCTTTAATTTGCTCCATATGTTTGTCTAGTTCTTTTTTAATTGATGGTAATGGAGAAAGAAGTTCTGGGGATTTTGGTTGTAGTGGTAGGGGTTCATAACGGGTTCTGCCCAATTCTTCAACCATAGTATAATAGAGAAAATAAAATAGTTCCTTCTAAGTATAGATAAAAATTAAAAAAGCACAAAAAAAATGGCACTTTTTTATCTATTTCTGTCATAAAAAATCTGTTTTTTCTCTTGCATTTGTTAGAGATATTACTATATTTGTACTTAGATATATTTATTTTTCCACGTTTATGCAATGCTTACTCTTGCGACTCTTCTCGAAAAATACGGCGACATCATCAAAGAAGAAATTAATGTGAAAGATATCGACCTTTTCGTTTCTGATACTCCTATCGTAAAAATCTTCAAGCCTCTTGGAGGGCAACTTTCTGCGAAATTTGGGAAAGATACTGGGCAGATTATTACCAATGGGAAACAAGGAAATGTGCGTGAAATAGAGAGCGGTATTGAGGTTTTTGATTTGCAAGGCAAGGTGCGAACGCTTGCTCCTACCGATTACGAAGTGGTGTACGAAGGACTTGACGGCGAGAATGTAGCCATTGAAGGCAATACTATTGTGAAACTTGATTTACAACTTACCGATGCTCTCAAGAGAGAAGGAGTGGCTCGTGAACTTTCCAGATTTCTCAACCAAATGAGGAAAGATGCTGATTTCTCCGTGGATGCGAGAGTTCAGATGGTGTATCAGCCTTCCTCCAACGCATTAACTTCGTTGATTGAGGAGTTCGCAGAGTTCTTCAAAGAAGAAGCGTTGTTGCAGTCGATAACTCTTTCTGCTGTTTCTCTTTCGGAGGGAAAGACGTTGTCGGGCGATATTGTGGCAGTATTTGAGAGTGAAGGACAGACCCTACAAATTGCATTAACGAAATAGTTTTTACTTTTTATCTTTAGTCTATGGCCAGAAAAAGAAAGCCGCTTTCAAAAAAGTTTCCTGGTGGAAACGGTAGTTGTGCTCATTGCGGGAAATCTACCGAAGTCGTAAATGGTACCCAAGAATACGCGGTGTACCCTAGATTTTGTTCGCCAAAATGTTATTTAGCTTTTATGGGAAAAGAAGGAAATGGCAAATAATTGTATGGACTACGCATTGTCCTATCTTTCTCGTTATCCCAAAACGGAACAGGAAATGAGGATTCTGCTTTATAGAAAAGGGTATGATAGCGAACAAATCATCTCCACAATAGCAAGTCTGAAGAGAAATAATTTTATCAATGACGAAAAATATGCTGAGAGTTATCTGTCTAGCGAAGTCGTGAAAAAAGGAAAACCTGTCTTTCTCATCAAACAAAAGCTACAGCAAAGAGGCGTTGATAAAAAGCTGATTGATGACTTGATAGAGAAACTGAAAGAGGATATTGGTGAAGGTATTGCAAATACTATTAGAAAAGAACTGGATACGTACAAGAAAAAAGGAGTTGATGGCTTTGATAGCATTCAAAAGCTGATGAGAAAAGGCTATAGGCTGCAGGATATTAAAGCGGTTTTACAACCTCCCGCATAAACTTCTCTGGAAATGTTCCCTAAAATCTTTATACTACCCCCATCTTTTTCTTTATTTTTTATCTTTATTGCCGATGTGAAGACGACATAGTATTGCAGCTAGGAAAGCTAGCTGAGACGCTGCAAAATCTAGAGTTTACTCTATTATTGGGAAAAAAATTCAGATTGCTGCTAAAGCTGGTGCAGACCCAAAAATGAATCCTACGTTGGAGATGGTGCTCGAAAAAGCGAGATATCACGGTTTACCTCGTGAGGTGATTGAGAGAGCCATTTTGAAAGGTTCTGGTCAGCTCGAAGGGGAAGAGATGAAAGAAGTGGTGTACGAAGGCTACGGTCCCAATGGGTCAGCTTTTTTGATTAAGACGATTACTTCAAATACTAATAGGACTTCCTCAGCAGTGAGAACTATCTTGACTAAAATGGGAGGGGCGATGGCTGAAATCGGGTCTGTTGCTTGGCAGTTCCAAGAGAAAGGGTTAATCGTGATTGATGGTGTTTCTCATATGTATGCAGATAAAGGGAGAGAGATGGAGAAAGTTGAGCCCTTTGATGCAGAGAAGCTTGAACTTGAGATAATGGAGCTGCCTATTACGGATATTAATGTAGAGGGACAGATTGCAGAGGTTTTTACAGAGAAAGCAGACTTTATCGGAGTGAGAAAACAGATTTCAGAGCTTGGTTATCATATTGCAGAGGCAGATTTGCATTATTTTGCAGACAATACGATTACGTTGACGGGTGATGATTTGGAAAAGTTTACGAGAATTTTTGAGGCGTTGGCAGAAGATGATGATGTAGACCACGTCTATCATAATGTGAATTATTAAGGGGGTCTTATCTAAACATTTTTTCAGCTTTCAGGTATTTGGCGATAATTAGTACTGCGAGATATTCATCAGGAGTCAGGAGGTCTTGAGCAGTAGTAATGAGGAAATCGAGTTTCTGGAAAGCATTTGATAAAGTATTTTGTTTTGAAAATCTTTGCACAAAAGATTGCACCGCCTCAAAAAGTTGACTCCCTGCTTCATTTGGCAAGATGGAGGAGAGGGGAGGACGGTCAAGTTCTTTAGCCATAAAGTTGTGGAGGGTTTCAGCATTTTGGGTACTTTTAAGCGGAGAATATCGGTAAGCATTCAAGAGATTGACGACTCTGTGATATTGTGTAGGTTGAATACGATAGCGTAGAATAGCATTCATTGTATCTTCCAAATTTCCATTGTAGAGTGTTGCCAGATGCTCTTTGAGTGCTGCAAAATCTGAATGTTTGTCCATAAGGTCATTGATGTCACTTAATTGTTGCAAAGTGGTTTGTTCTACTGCTTGTTGCTGTTGCTCCTGTTGCTGTTGTCTGGTGGTTAAGGGGGGCAAAGACTGAACTTCATTACTGTGAGGAGTTCCATCAATGAGCAGGATTTGTGTGTCTTTGGTTTGAGTAGGAAAGAGAGCAAAACTACATCCGTGGGCGTGTTGTGTAGTCACTTTCTTCCCATCAGGGAGGAAGCCAATTGCTACTCCTGACAAAATACCTGCCTGACGAAGTAGTGCGGTGGTAATCAATGCAAAATCGGCACACACTCCTGCTCGTTTTTTCCCTTGTAGTTGAGAGGAAAGTTTTGGTTGTGTAGTACGGAGTTCTTCAATTCTCTGTTCACAAATAAAGAGTCTGTCTTGGTTCGACTTTCAGCGTTTTAGTTCGTTGACTGCTCCATTGTGTAAATCATAAAAAGAGTGGTTTCTTACGTATGCTTCAATGCGGTGTATCTTTTCTAGAGGAGGCAGAGCGTTGAGAGAGGTAATAAACATCTCCGTTTCTACATCAAATGCAAGTAAAGGAGCTAAAAAAGCAGACTGATGAGGGAATTTTCCTTTGAGGGTATCGTAGGTCTTCCCGTCGATTTCAGGAAGAGGAGCAGAGAGCAGAGGGAGTTCTAGAGAATATTTGACTTGGTCATACGAGGTCTCCACAGTCGTAGTGCTAATCCCTAATGCATTCGTATATTCCGTTAAAGCTTCTTCTTTCTCTCCTTTTTTTCCTTTGATTCTCTGGGGGATAATGCGTGCATTGAGGGGTTTTGGTAAGACAAGCGTTCCTTTGGCAGGATGGGGTAACATAATACTTGTCTCTTTGGTAGGTCATAAGACTTCTGGGGCGAGAGGAAGGTCTATTCTCTGCCGAGAACCATCCGTAGGGTTTGCCAGCCCCAGTAAATTGGTGATAAGCATTTCATTCAGAGGTTCTTTGAGTTCCATAATTTCTGGTGGAGGCTTTCCATTTTCAGCTCCCAGAGGATTTCCTCCTTCTAGTCCTTCGTCGGTGGTATCAGAAAGATAATCAGCAGGAGAAAGCTCTCAACTCTCATTTCCCTGATTATTTTTCCCCTTAAAGCCTAACTTTTCCCAAAAGCCCTTGGAGGATTCCTTTTCTAAGATTTCTGGGAAAATTCTGCTGATAAAGGTATCTGCCAATTGGTTAGTGTATCTGACCTTGAAAGGAGAAATGGTATCTATCAAGAGTTGGGGGTAGGTTTTGATGAGGTGATTAATCCCCGTAAGATGAGAGGGAGCAAGAAACGTATCAACTATTTTTCTTCTTCGGCTTTTGGAAGATTTCGCTTTTTCATTTTGTTGTGAGAAATAATCAACAATTTGAGATTGATATTCCTCCAAGGTTCAGTGTTTTGTCTTGAAGGGAATACAGAGATTTAGGAAACGAAGCTTAGCTTCTTCTGCAGGAGTAATGATAAAGGAAGCGGTTTGTCCTTGTTTATGGACAATGAATTGGTCCCCATTTCTGGCACAATAAAAGAGTCCTCCTTGTTGTGAGGTGAGCCGATATATTGTATCAAAATGTCCTCCTACAGGATTTCCGGAGTGGTCAATGATGAATCGTTTCCTATCTTTTTGAGCCTTGAAAGCAATATTTCCGCCGATGTTTACGGGGGCTCAAACGGTATCAAAATGTCCTCCTACAGGATTTCCGGAGTGGTCAAAAATGAATCGTTTCCCATCTTTTTGAGCCTTGAAAGCAATATTTTCGCCGATGTTTACGGGGTATCAAACGTCATCAAAAGGTCCTCCTACAGGATTTCCGAAGTGGTCAATGATGAATCGTCCCCCATCTTTTACAGCCGAGAAAGCAATATTTCCGCCGATGTTTACGGGGTATCAAACGGTATCAAAAGGTCCTCCTACAGGATTTCCGGAGTGGTCAATGATGAATAGTTCCCCATCTTTTTGAGCCCTGAAAGCAATATTTCCGCCGATATCTACAGGGTCTCAAACGTCATCAAAAGTTCCTCCCACACGATTTCCTTGATGGTCAATGGTGAATCGTTTCCCATCTTTTTTAGCCTTGAAAGCAATATTTCCGCCGATATCTACAGGGTCCCAAACGTCATCAAAAGGTCTTCCTACAGGATTTCCGGAGTGGTCAATGATGAATCGTTTCCCATCTTTTTTAGCCTTGAAAGCAATATTTCCGCCGATGTTTACGGGTTTTCAAATGTTATTATATCACGAGATATCTATTATCTGCTCCATTGCTATATTATTGTCAATCTTTTCTGGTGGTTTTATTTCATAGATTTGGAACTGTTCATTCCATTCTAAGGTGGCTGCTGGTCAATGATAATGATGAATCAGCTCTAAAAGTTCTGCTTTATTGTACTTTTCTGCGAGCTTATTTTTCGTATGAAAAGTCAAATCCAGAGGTTGATAGCGTGCGGCTTCCAGCTGAGGGTCAGTGAAATCCCCTCCAAGGGTTGTGAGGATACGTTTGACCAAATCTGGAGGAAAAAAGGTAAGGTGGGAAAATTCTTTTTGAGTGTTGAGACCTTTTTGTTTGAGCAATGCTATGACCTTTTCTTGCTTCTCATCAAGAGAGATTTCTTCGTTGTTTGTCGGAGAGGGTAAAAATTTATGATATATATATATGATATTAATTTATCTTTTACATAATGACCGAGATGTTGTACAGTATATAAATATTCTTCTCCTATCCTTTCTCCTCTGGTTCTCGTATCAGACATGTTTTCCTTTTGGAGTTGTTTAGTTCTGAGGAGGGGAGCGTAGAGTTCGTCAATTTGTTGGTACAATGCTTTGGCTGATGGAGTGGAAGGGATTTGTTGGGTATCAATGGAATCTTGTGTGGTGGGATTGGTACGGAGTTTCTGTGTGGAGTGAACATAAAGTTTTAATTGCTTTTCCCATTCAGCTTTGTTGTTAGCATTACGAAATTTTTCTTTATACTGTTCTACTTTTTGGGTAATTTTTTGGAAAAGTTGGGGATATTTCATAATGAATTGAGGATTCCCGATGAGTTGCAAATATTCGTTTTTGGTCCGATAGTGTTCTTCAGCTAATTTGAGACCGTCATTGAAATCGTGTTGCATAATTCTCTGGATGAGGAGATTAGTATCTTTTCAGTGAGGACTCGTGTCTTTTCGTTTGCGGAGTTTTTGGAAAAGTTCTTGTTTATGAGCAGAAAAAGTTTCATAGTTCCAATCTTTCAAAAGGTCTACTAATCAGTTTTCAGTAGGGGTTGGTGGAGTATTGGTAGGGGTATTTAGAGGCATTTGGAAATAATGTAGAATTAAGTATATTCTAAGTATACTCCAAAGAGTGTATTTTGTCAATTTTTTCCTCACTTAATTTCTGCTTTTTTGATTTGCTGTTATGTGTCGCTTTTCGACTTTCCCTGCTTTTACTGTGGATATATTTGTTTTTCTGTCGTTTGTTTCGGATAGGTACGAGACCTGTCCCTACATCCGCTTTCTTTGAAAATTTTTCTCTTTCCCACAATGAATATAGGATGCAGTACAAAAGGTTACCTGTGAAACTTCCAACTTGAAAATGATTTATGCTTCAAACGTTGAAGATTGGAGCAAATTTTTTTTCTTTCTTTTCTTGCTATCCCAAATAAAGTTCCCATTTTTCATCGAAACCTTACAAACTACCTATGCAAAAAAAATCATAACTTTCTCTTGCAATTGGTGAGTAAATCCATATCTTATACCTTGCAACAAAAGAAATCAACCTCTCTACACGGTGGTGCTGATGTGAATGATGGAAACACCTGTTCCCATTCCGAATACAGAAGTTAAGCATCATTCAGTCGATGATACTGGCGGGCTTCCCGCTGGGAAAGTAGATTAGTGCTACCATATAGAGGAGTTGGTTGGTTGCAGAAGCTCCGTAGTGCTACGGGGTCCCGTATAAGCTACGGGAAGTTCTTTACCAATACGAATAAGAATTAGAGCTAAGATGTATACTTTTTTTGAAGAGTTTGACCCTGGCTCAGGATGAACGCTAGCGGAACGCCTAACACATGCAAGTCGAACGAATTCTGCGTTGTAGCAATACATAGTAGAATTAGTGGCAAACGAGCGAGTAACGCGTACCTAACTTGCCCTCGAGATGAGAATAACTATGGAGACATAGCTAATCCTCAATATGCTCACGATGGTGAAATTCCGATGTGAGGAAAGATTTATCGCTCGGGGAGAGGGGTGCGTCCTATCAGGTAGTTGGTTGAGGTAATGGCTCACCAAGCCTATGACGGGTAGCCGGTCTGAGATGATGTCCGGCCGCGATGGGACTGAGATACGGCCCATACTCCTACGGGAGGCAGCAGTGGGGAATCTTGCACAATGGACGAAAGTCTGATGCAGCGATCCCGCGTGAAGGATGAAGCATTACGGTGTGTAAACTTCTTTTTTGGTGGAAGACGAATGACGGTACACCAAGAATAAGAGACGGCTAACTACGTGCCAGCAGCCGCGGTAATACGTAGGTCTCAAGCGTTATCCGGATTTACTGGGCGTAAAGTATCCGTAGTCTGATTTGTAAGTCTGTTTTCAAATCCCACGGCTCAATCGTGGAAAGGGAATGGATACTGCATATCTAGAATTAGTAAGGGGTTAGTGGAATTTCCGGTGGAGCGGTGAAATGCGTTGATATCGGAAAGAACGCCGAAAGCGAAAGCAGCTAACTATTACATATTGACGATGAGGGATGAAAGTTTGGGTAGCAAACGGGATTAGATACCCCGGTAGTCCAAACCGTAAATTATGCTTGCTAGATGTTTTGGTCTTAGGACTGGAGTGTCGTAATCTAACGAGTTAAGCAAGTCGCCTGGGTAGTATATTCGCAAGAATGAAACTCAAAGGGATAGGCGGGGGAACACACAAGCAGTGGATTATCTAGATTAATTGGATAATAAGCCAAGAATCTTACCTAGAATTGACATGTATTGTGTCGTATATGAAAGTATACTATTTCAAGCAATTGAAAGCTTTACACAGATGGTGCATGGTCGTCGTCAGCTCGTGCCGCAAGGTGTCTAGTTAAGTCTGGAAACGAGCGCAACCCTCATTGTTAGTTAGAATGTCTAACAAGACTGCCTGCGTAAGCAGGAGGAAGGAGAGGATGACGTCAGATCCTCATGCCTCTTACATCTAGGGCTTCATAGATAATACAATGGGTAGCAACAGCGAGAAGCAAGACCGCGAGGTGGAGCAAATCTTTAAACCTACCCTTAGTTCGGATTGTACTCTGGAACTCGAGTACATGAAGTTGGAATTGCTAGTAATGGCAGGTCAGCCATACTGCCGTGAATATGTCCCTGTTCCTTGCACTCACCGCCCGTCAAACCATGGGAGCTGAGGTTCTTTGAAGACTTACTATGTGGGTTAAGGAGAAAATCAGTGACTGGGGTTAAGTCGTAACAAGGCATCCCTACCGGAAGGTGGGGATAGACTACCATCCTACACTTAAACCCTCGTGCAAACGAGGTATTGACAAAAAAACAAACCTTCCATCGAGGGTATCGGTGGAGTATACATCTTAGATTCTCTTTCTTATTCGTAGTGGTGAAATTGGAAAAGTCTGATTGAATTCAGATTTTTTCTAAATATAGGAAATTCAAAAAATAGAAATGACAGTAAATTGTTCGTGATATGGAAAAGTCAACATTGAAAATCAAGGCGATTCTGGAAAAACTCTTTAGAAATGGAGATTGAATAACAAA
>JAITQZ010000058.1 GCA_031288635.1 Candidatus Peribacteria bacterium
TTGTTATTCAATCTCCATTTCTAAAGAGTTTTTCCAGAATCGCCTTGATTTTCAATGTTGACTTTTCCATATCACGAACAATTTACTGTCATTTCTATTTTTTGAATTTCCTATATTTCAACCAAAAAAAGTCAGCTTCGTGAATGAAGTTGGCTTTTTTTTCTGAAGAATATGCTATTTTACATTTTCAATATCACTTACACCTCATACTTGGTCAATTCGTTTTGCTTTACTCGTTGATAGGTAGTATGTTCTCGGTCAAGTTTGGGTGATATTTTAGTTTTCAACTGAAAAATAAAAGGATAAATGAGTCGCATTTTCCCAATCTCTTCATTAAAATATTCCAGAGAGGAACCGATAATAATATTTGCAATATCATCTTCTCCTACTCAGACTTCTTCTTGGACTTCTTGTTTTGCTTTTTCCAACAAATCCGTACCATCATCAATATATCCTGCAATAGAATTCCGCTTTCCTTGATAATTTCCGACTTTTTTTCCTCCTTGAAGGAGTGGTAAAAGAATAAAAAGCACTTATTCTGTAAGGATAATCATATTACCCTGTATTTCAATAATTTTTTCCTTCACTAATCCTTGCACAATGTTTTCTACCTCCTTGTAAGGAAATTCAGATTTAATTTGATGAATAGTCAACATATGGGGAGGATTAACCAATTGTTTCACAATCCACCCACGAACTTCTCTATCAGAACCTTCAAACTTTGACTGCTTGCTCACAGACTTAATCTTGGTCTTTTTCGCAGTAAGATACATCGCTCCATAGTCCATCAACGCATTATGCCAATCTCTACTCCTTCACACAGGCAACAGCTTTTTAGCTTCCTCTTCTAATTCTGTGAGAGAAATGGATTCAGGAAGCTTCAAAAGGAAAATCAACACTCTCCTAATATTCGTATCAATCACCACTTCATCCATATTCCAAGCAAACGCACAAATCGCACTGGCCGTATAAGGTCAAATGCCAGGAAGATTCAACAGTTCCGCCCTATTATGTGGCGGTTCTCCCTTAAAACGTGCCATAACTACTTTTGCACATTCCTGCAGTCTCAACGCTCTACTATTAAATCCCAATCCTGACCGATGTTTCAAAAGTTCAGCTCTGGAAATCGTCGCTAACGTTTCGTAATCAGGAATATCCTTTATCCACTGTTGCCGATAAGGCAAAACACGAGAAAGTTGAGTTTGCTGGCTCATCACTTCACAGATATGGATTGCATACGGATTTGTGGTATGCCTCCAAGGAAAGTCCCTGCCGTTTTTTTCGTATCGGGTCAGAATTTTGGTTTGGAGTTCTTCAATTTTCATAGTTTAATTGAAAAACAAATAAAGCAATACTAGTCCTCCAGCTCGCAAAAACACAATCAAATAAAACCAGAGTAAAAACGCCGTTTTGATTGTCTTATGGCGAAAGACTCCCATCGCAAGCAGGGCTCCAACTCGTCCGCCAAACGCACAAAAAGAAAGCAGCATTTTTTCACTAATTCTCCACTTTTGGAGTACGGCTTTTCGTTTATCAATACCCCACAAGGTGAACGTTGCCAAGTTGATGAGAAGGAAATATCCCCGAAAAAATCGCATTGATGAAAGAAAAAGAGAAATAAAAAACAGTTATCTTACTCTACATCAACCTGACTAAGTCCCTGCAAAAAATTTGGGAAAGGTTCAGAAAAATCTGCCTGCAACCCAACTTCCGTATCGCCATAATGAGACCAAACATTGATAGTAGTAGTATCCAAAGGAAATGCTTTACTAGAAGTAACCGTAAACGTAACAGGTGTACTATTCATATTCAAAATAGTAAGATATTTCCGTGTAGTTTCATCTTTCAAGACACCTTCTTCTTCCTCGTCTCATCATTCTACTTGTGGAGAATTGAGAAAAGTATTGAGATTTGTACCCGTTTTATTAACCATTCCTACCATAGAATCAAGATTATTCCCCGAAAAGGTAAAAATTCAAAAAAAGACCTCTTTAGTAGTTGTTACTTTTATTCCTTGTATTTCGGAAGCTTTGAATTGGCTTACATTTCTTTCGTCGCTTAAACAAGCCTTGTGTCAGCATACTGTTGTATCTACAAACAGCGGGATAACAACACTCTCTCAGCTACCTAGAGTAACATTTTCCAAAGAACTGGTTGCGTGAGTTCCTTCTATCTCGAAATAAGGCTCAAACCCTTCCCAACCTACAAACACATTGCCACTAACCAGAGCATCTCACGAATGAACACTGACCTCAAATCCAGCATCACGCAAAGAAGTCTCCGTAATAGCCAATTCGAGTCCTGCTTTTGCCAGATAATAGGCTTTGAAATAGTTGGAAGTAGTAGCACCATACGTAATCAGATTTCTTAGCTGACTCATCGCCAAAAGAGCAATCAATGAAGACCCAAGTAAAATAAAGATGACAAGTAAAGAAATATTCCCTCTATAGCGTGAGGGTCGACGGAAGTGGTGCATTAAGATTGAAAAAAAGTTGTAAAGGCTGGTCTATCTGATTCTGTCCCAGAGGCTGATAAAAGGGCGAATACAAATGCAGAAACACCCAAACTCACGGCTTAGCAACATCATTAATATGAACGGTAGCCTCTGTCTCTGTCTCTGTCTCTGAGAAATACTTTTTCTCACTATCAAAAGGAATAATTCTAAAGCTGACTTTGGACGGGATAATCCTCTTGACTACTTCCGAATTGCTCGCAATAAGAGGAACTTTTTCTTGTCCTGCTTTCTGCAGATATACATTACACCCAGAGTTAGTAAAAATCTGTTCCGCAGGGTCCTTGTACCCACCTTCTCCATCTACAAACCCTCCTTCTAAAGGCAAACAATCTCACGAAGAAAAAATGCTGGTACCTGTTCGCTGTCCACCGGTTAAATAGAGCGTTTCTGTAAATCCATCAGTGTTTGCTAGTGTAGAACCATACTTATCATAATCTATCGTAGCTTCTTCCGTAAAAGACTGCAGAACTTGGGTGAACATCAACGCCTCTTCACTCAGCGTTTTTTCTTGCTCAATCACAAAAGCAATTTTGCTAATAGTCAAATATGCCTGCGTCAATACTACTGCCAGCAGTCCAATAATCACCAACACAATAATAGTCTCTACGAGAGTAAACGCTTTTTTTATCATCCAATGTCGTAGTTTCAAATAAAACTTTCCATAACCGTATCGCCCGTAAGTCCACTCTTCTTGAAGAGTACGTGAGAAGAGATTTTGAGGAGTTTATCAGAAGGCAAAACAGCATTCTCATCTTTTATCTGCTCGATGGTAAGATATCTCGCGTATCGAAGCGGCTGTCCACCAAATCACGTGTAAGTGAAAGAAAATCTGTTTTCTGCTCACGTTTGATAAAAAAGCTGAAACGTCTCAAAGGTTTTCTCAAAATCATTCTCGTCTACCGTTCCTGTCCTTACCAATAAATAATTTTTTCCGCTACCTATCGCAAGCTGCAAAACCATTCCTCCCGTGAAATATTCCAAACAATACGGATTTTTAGACTCTTTCCCATTTTCAAACGTAAGAGTTGGCATCCCTTCTACTCTCTGAAACAAACAATTTCGTGGCAGTTTTTTACGATAATTACTATCACGCAAATTATACATCAGTTCAATCCCTTCGCGAGCCAAAAAGGAAGAAGTAATCTGCGTTTTCGCTCTATCCGACTGCCCAAGGGTTTGCGTCATCCCATACAACACGGCCAAAATCCCCGTTCCAAAAACGAGAATAACAAAGAGCGTTTCAACGAGAGTAAATGCTTTTTTCATACTTTCTATATACGAAAATGCAGAGCAATGTCTAGCGGTTTTGACTTTCTCTTGTAAAACTCTTGCAAAACGTTATAGAAAAAGTAGTTTTACTTCCAAAAAATACAATGAACAAAAAAATCCTCGTATTGGCTTCCTATGTTTTCTTACTTTTACTCGTAGGATGTGGAGCTCCTAGACTCATTGATGAGAAGGATGTCGTGAAATTTGACTACACCCTTTCTTTCGCCGATGGTACCTTCCGCTATGCAGGAACAGAAACCGTCACCATCGGTCAGACTACTGATACTTTATATCACACGCTGAGTACCCCCTTGGTAGGACATCAAGTCAACGACGAGTTAACAGGCGTAATACTGCCTGAAGAAAGCAACCTCGGAACCTATGACTACAACGCAGTACAAAAGCTGACCTCCGTATACCTTCCGACCTCTGAAACCTTGCCCGTCATAGGGGATGAACTCTTCTTTGGAAACATTGGTACCGGTAGAGTGAGAGCCATCGACCAAGAAGAAGGCATCACATATTACACAGTAGATTTTAATACGAGAGAGAGCTATGAACCGTTGTCTTATACAATAAAAATCGTAAGTGTAGAAAAGAAATAAAAAAAAATGCTGATTTGAACAATATAAATAAAAAGCCAATCTCTTTTGGATACTAGTAATTTTTTTGTGGAGGTCGTCATTCAGAGGAGAACTGAACTATGTTTCAATGAACTGAACTATGTTTCAATGAACCGAATTTGAACGACGAAAGAATCTTTGTAAATAAAAATTTATTTTATCCCTCAAAGGAACACTTGTCTACAAAGATTCTTCACTACCCCGCAGGGACTGTGGGACGTTCAG
>JAITQZ010000116.1 GCA_031288635.1 Candidatus Peribacteria bacterium
TGCCTTTGCCAGTGCTTCTGTCGTTTCTCCTACCATTAATTCACAAAGTGGTGTATAATGACCCTACAAAAAACGGTACCTTTAAAGGGAAGAAATCTGATTATATCGGACTGCCTCCGACAAAAAGTCTATTTTATACTAAACCCAATTGTTGACTGCCTATCTGAAATCTTACAAGCCAACTTTTTTCCAATATTTACCTTTCTGATTTTGATGCTTTTATGAAAAATGAGTTGCACATCCAGTATTATGGACGTTATGTAGATGATTTTGTGATTGTTCATCGTGATAAGGAGTATTTGAAAAGTCTGATTCCTCAGATCGCTCAGTATTTACAGCACCATCTGGGATTGGTCCTGCATCCAAAGAAAATTTATCTGCAGCATTATACCAAAGGAGTATTGTTTCTAGGCACCTACATCAAGCCCTATAGGACCTACGTGAGAAAAAGAACCTTAGGATATTTTTATAAAAAAATCCACCTCCTCAATCGTGCTTTATGGGAAGCACAGCAAGAAAAAAATGCGTTTCTGCGTGAGCAGCTCTTCAAAGAACTTTTGAGATTATTCCCAGCGGTAGTCAATTCGTATCTCTGATTTTTATTACATCACAAGAGTTATCACAAAAGAAAGCACTTCCTCACCGAGCACGTAGACCCTGTTTTTTGGAAATGGTTTATGTGGAATGATTCCTATACGAAGATAAAGCCATCGATTCAAGTCTAATATAAGTTTAAAAGTCCTCTTATTTGGTGGGTTTAGGAGAGGGAGTACGGGTAAATCTCTCCCAAGCTAGCAATTGTTTCGAAATATTTTCCGACAGGAGAGATAACTCTGCGTATTTTTCGGTAGAAAACAGATGCAAATCTTTGCAGAGTCTAAAAGAAATTTTGATCCCTTCCACTATTTCTCTCGCTTCAGCCAAAATCTCTGCTCTATCAAGTCTACAGTTTGCTTTGTAAATGGTGATTATCAGGCTGAATGCTTGGTTTTTTATGGTGGTTCCTACATCATATTTATGCTCTCTAGCAAAATGTTTCACTACTTCATACGTTTTGAGGAGCAAGTCATAGCATGTTTTATACACCGGTAGTTTATCATAGGTAGTCATCGTAGATGAAGGAGTGAAATAAAAAAGGTTGATAGGAGTATAAAGGAATTGTTCACTATGCAACCTTTTAAAGATAGAGTGCTTGAAGCAACGGACGGAGAAGGCGTGTGCACGGTTGGTGTTGTTCTGTGGGTTGACGTTCGAGGAATTGAAGTTCAGGTTGTAGGCATTGATACCGTTCGGACTAGACGACCGGTAGTACCCGTTGGAACCACGGTTGTTCGGCGACCCAGAGTAGTTACGGTTCCCGGCCATAGGAGAAACGTGATTGCTTGCTTTGTGCATACCCATCCCTGAGCATACATCTTTTACTACTACCCCCGCAGTTGTGCGGAGACAGTGAATCACTGAACTCTATCATTGGTACACTCCACCTTGCCATAACAAAGGTGAATTCTGACCAAAAATCAGTATAGGATTTTTTTTGTTTATTTCAAGAAGAATATCATTTATTTCACCTCTCAAACATTAAATTTAAAAAATGTCTATGACCAAATTAAAACAAAGTGTTAAAAAAGTTGAAAAAAAATGGGAATGGGGGTATACTGGTAGTATACTTTTAATTTTATATGTATATATTATGAAAATGAAAAAAATTCTCTTTCTCTTTACCGCTCTTTTGGTGCTGTTTAATCAGTTGGGGGTGGACTATGTACTGGCTACGGTGCAGGAAGAAGTTTCTATCTCTGAGACAGAGATAATAGCAGAAATCCCATCTGAAAACTGAGCTGAAAACAGCCAGTCGTCAGACCAGCTACTCGTAGAGCCTCCTTCTCAAGAGGACGAGACAAAGCCAGATGAAGATCCAGAAGTAGATACTCCATTGGGAGAAAACACGGGTGAATCTGAAAACTGAGCTGAAAACAGCCAGTCGTCAGACCAGCTACTCGTAGAGCCTCCTTCTCAAGAGGACGAGACAAAGCCAGATGAAGATTCAGAGGCGGACGACACTTTTTCTGATTGAACAGAAGTGGTTTTAGATACCCTTCTTTTCACCACTGCTACTGTCAGTTCCGCAATTACTAAGTACTCGGGCTGTAACACCAATGATATTATCGTCACGAGTTCTGACGGGAACAAAAGCTATACGATAGCAGCATGTAATGTTGGGGCAACTATCGCAGGGACGAGTGTAGCTTCCTACGGTTCTTGGTTCCAGTGGGGAAATAATTATGAATTTGAAAATAATGGAAATTCTATAACTCCAACCACAACAGCAGTAAATACTTCTGGGTATTGACCATCTAAACCTTACAGTGATAGTACGTTTAGATATACTACCACTAATTATGACCGGTCAGATCCTCAAAATAACAACCTTTGGTGAGGAACTGGAGACACCAGTAGTGTTAATGGAACAGGTACAAAGGTAGATAGACAATGACCGTGTGCAACAGG